>NZ_CAISIQ010000088.1 GCF_903885465.1 uncultured Nevskia sp. | reverse complement strand
CCAGGCAGCTTGATGACACCTTCAAAATGGCCGATGCGACATTGGGCCCGATGGTCGATCTAATGGAAGGAGCTGCGCGAATCGATCCCGAGAAGCTTCATGCTCTGGTTCTCAGGCAGTTGGGGCGATCAGATCGGATTCAAGGTATTTTCGTGTACGACGAGCATGGAAATTGGGTGCTTTCACCGAAACAGGAGGGTGTCGCTCTCGCCAATAATTCCGATCGTGATTATTTTGTTTTTCATCAGAATCACGATGACGATCAATCTTACGTGGGTAAGCCCATCCTTTCACGCATGGACGGCGAGCGCATTCTGACCATCAGCCGACGCTTCAATAAACCGGACGACACGTTTGGCGGCGTCGTGCTCATCAGTTTCAAAACAAGCTATTTCGAAGCGCTTTACCAGCAATTCGACTTGGGCCCGCAGGGGTTGATCAACCTCGTGAATAGCGATGGCGTCGTCTTGCTTTCCTCCAGACTGAATAATGAAGTGGCGCAGAATGGCGATCAGTGCAAGTCAGATGCAACCCGGACGACCTGGCAGGCCAGCTCTGTGTCAGCGAAGGATAGACACAGGAACCTCATAATCGCTGCTTCCGCTCCTGTTCCCCCCTACGACTTATGCCTCGTAGTCGGTTTGGACGGGGACGAAGCGCTTTCGACCATGCCGCTATTGATCACCATGGGGGCCGTCGGTGGAGGGCTTATCGTCATGCTTCTGCTAGGGGCTGCCCTATGGCTGGATCGTAAATTGATCGAGACCCTCGGCAATGAAATCAAGCTGATCGAAGAGTCGAGAACGGACGCGCTGACGCTGGTTGCCAACCGGCGAGCCTTTGACAATCACCTCGCAGCGATGCTTCAGGCCGCCCCACTGGTGCCAACCATGGGGAGTATTCTGCTGATCGACGTCGATCACTTCAAAGGCTTCAACGATCGATACGGCCACCAGGAAGGTGACGAATGTCTACGCAGGGTTGCTCATGAATTGAGTTCGATTGTCCATCGGCCCGAAGACCTTGTAGCTCGCTATGGTGGTGAAGAGTTCGCGATCTTGCTGCCGGGATGCGGGCTTGCCGTGGCCTGCCGCATGGCGCAGGAAGCTGTGTCGCGCATCAAGGCACTGGGCATTGAACACGCAGGAAGCTCTCATGGTGTAGTGACGATCAGCATCGGTGTCGCGGCGACGGCCATTCCTGGGAGTTATTCATCTGCAGCCCTGATCCGGGATGCGGATCGTGCGCTGTATTGTGCCAAGCGCGAGGGGCGCAATTGCTTCCGCGAGCACAGTTAGCGGGTTCGCGCGTCCGCAGAACTCCTATACGGGCGCATTGGGGGCTGCAGTCTGCGGTTCCAGAATTACCGGCGACGAACCGCCAGCGTCGGGGACGGCACGCTTTCGCACAACCTGCCGCAGCAAGCCGGGGCGTAGCCGCCCACGCTCCACCTATTGCGTCGGGACGCTGGCTATCTCGCAAGCGGAGCGCGCAGCGCCGCAGGCGCGAAGGCGTGAGGGATTGAAGCCGAATGGCCGTGACGCCACCGGCGGCACGGGGCGCAGCCCGAAAGCCCGGTGGCGCATGGCGCCGACACGCCCAGGTCGTTCTATATTTTCAGTAAGAAACCCAAGATAAGCACATGACCATCCAGCACCGACACGAAACCACGGACGATATTGCAGCCATCGAAGCCGTCACGATTGCCGCTTTTGCCGATGCACCGCACACCAGCCACACTGAGCAGTTCATCGTGTGCGCCTTGCGTGCAGCCAATGAACTGACGCTTTCCATCGTGGCCGAGGAACATTGGCAGGTCGTCGGCCACGTCGCACTGTCCCCCGTCATGATTACCGATGACCAAGGACGGAAGGCTGATGGTTGGTACGGGTTGGGGCCAATCTCCGTCCTACCGCAAAGGCAGGGGCAAGGCATCGGTTCGCGCCTGGTGGAACAGGCGCTGACCGAACTGCGAACCATGCGGGCCGCAGGCTGCGTACTGCTGGGCGATCCCGCGTACTACACGCGGTTTGGCTTTCAGGCCCATGCGGGGCTGCAACTGCCGGGCGTGCCGCCCGGCTATTTCATGGCGCTGCCCCTGCATGGGACAGTGCCGGAAGGCATCGCGCACTACAGCGATGCCTTCAACGCCGCCGCCTGAGCCAGCGCGAAGGCGGCGGCATGGCGTTTTAGACTATGGAACGAATGACCGCTATGCCAAATAGCCGGATGTATGACTAATGCTCAAAGTGATTGCCCAAGACTTCATCAAGCCAGAGTGCATCGAGAATGTCATTCCCCTGTATCGGGAGCTTGTCGAGAAAACCAAAGAAGAACCGTTGTGCGTGTCTTACGAGCTTTTCATCGACGAGAAAGACCCTGGACACTTTATCTTCATAGAGGAATGGCCTGATCGTGCTGCGTTGGATGCACACTGCAATACCGAGCATTTCAAGAGATTGGTGCCACTGATAGATAAGCATCAACGGTCGCCTGGAACCTATCTGCTCATGGGTGCCTTCGAGTAAGCCAAGCCTGACACGCCGAAGCGCCCCGGCCGGAACCGGGGCGCTTATCTGCGGTGCAAGGTCACGCGGCCAGCGCCTCGGCCTGCGGCTCATCCGCCACGGCGGCGGCATCCTCCGGCGCGTCCGCGCCCGCATCCGCCGCCACGGCCTGCGCGTCCTGCTGCGGGGCTTCGGCGCGGAAAATGGCGGGCATCCAGCCGGTGCCATCGGCCAGCCGTTCGGCTTCACTGGCAATGTCGGCCTTCTTGAGCTTCGCCAGCCGGGTGACGTGCGATGGCGCGAACGCGCCCACGGCTTCCAGAATCACGGCCTTCGGCACATGCCGGAAGTAGCCTTCTGCGGTCGGCTTCCACCATGCCGCCATGTCCAGCCCCACGGCCTGCGCCAGTTCCGCGCCCGGCTGGTGCGTCGTGGCGCGAGGCGTCACCACGTCCACGGTCGCCGCCACGCATACCGCCAGCAGCCGCACCAGTTCGCCTTGCTCCATCGCCAGCAGCGCGGCGAACAGTTCGGCGCTGTCCTGCGGCAGCGCTTCGCCCGCGACCTGCTGCAATTCGCGCAGGGCCACGGCGGCGGGCGACTCGGGCCAGTCGGAGGCCATGCCTTCCAGCCGGCCTTGCACTTTCAGGCTCACGCCTAGCGGCAAATCGTGGCCGTAATGGCTGTCCTGCAAGACGGTCTGCACCATGCCATGCACCAGCGCGGCCAGCGCGACTTGCGGATGCCGTGCGACTTCGATTTGCAGCGCGGCGGTGCGGTGGGCGCTCAACCGCTGCGCCAGCCGGTCGGACATGGCGGCGGTCTTGGGCTGCTCGTCGTTCTCGCCTTCTTCGTCGTTCGCGGCTTCGCCTTCGCTGCCGAAACCCTGCCGCAAGCGTTCCAGCGTGCGCAGCGCCTTGGCTTCGGCTTCGCGCATCAACCCGCGATGAATCACGGTTTCGCCGTTGCGGTCGATGGTGACGATGGCACCGGCTGCGGCCTTCACGTTCGTGGCGTAGTCCTGCAAGCCATCTTCCAGCGTCTGCAACTGTTCGCCCAGGGTTTCGCCTTCTTCCTGCAAGGCATCGGCTTTTTCCTCGTCGTCGGCGTCCAGCGCGGCATCCACGGCTTCGGCCAGTTCGTGCAGCTTGGCTTGCAGCTTCTCGATGCGCTGCGCTTCGCGTTTGTTCGGGCTGCGGCGTTCCTGCGGGGCGCGCTGGAAGGCGTGCAGGTCGGCATGGGTCATGCCGGGCGTGGCATCCACCCATGCCCAGCCCTCGGCCTTCACTTCGGCGGCGATGCCCGCCAGCTTGTCTTGCGCCAGCCGCTCCAGCAGCGCGGCGTCGGCCAGATACACGCCCTTATCGCCTTCCGCGAACAGGTCGCGGCGAATGCCGCCGCCTTCGCGCTCGTAGGTGTCCAGCCCGACGAAGCGCACCAGCGGATGCCGGTGGGCGTCGATTTCGCGCTCGGTCAGGCGTTCGCGCAAGTGGGACGGATGGCGCTGCCACGTCGGCGCATCGTAGAACGCGGCCTCCTGCGCGGCGTGGTCGTCGGTGATGGCAAGGGCCATCAACTGATCGAGCGAGACGGCCTCGGCGCGGTAGTCGGCCAGCAGGCGCGGCGAGACGTTGGCGAGTTTCAAGCGGCGTTGCACCACCAGCGGCGTGACGCTGAAATCCGCTGCAATGTCCTCGATGGGGCGGCCTTCGGCCACCAGCGCGGCGAATGCCTCGAACTGGTCGGCAGGGTGCATGGCTTCGCGCTGTACGTTCTCGGTCAAGCTGGCCGTGCGGGCGGTG
Organism: uncultured Nevskia sp.; assembly: GCF_903885465.1. Taxonomy (GTDB): domain Bacteria; phylum Pseudomonadota; class Gammaproteobacteria; order Nevskiales; family Nevskiaceae; genus Nevskia. The sequence continues at coordinate 728 of NZ_CAISIQ010000088.1, read as the reverse complement.
GCATCGGCCACCAGCAGGCAAGGCACCTCCCATTCCTTGCTGATGCGGTGCTTCTTCGCCAACAACTTCAACGCAGCGAGGCGACGGCCACCTGCCACGACTTCGTAATGCTCGCCATCGGCGGCGGCAATCACGATCAGGTTTTGCAGCAGGCCGACACGCTGGATGCTGGCGGCGAGTTCGGGGATGGACATGCGCGGGGTCTTGCGCACGTTGCGGCCAGTGGGCCGCGACACCAGCCGCGACAGCGGCACCAGAATCAGGTTCTTGGTCGGGTCGGCGGCTTCCAGCGCGTGGGCTTGAATGGCGCGGGCTTCGGTTTGGGTAATGGCATTCATGGTGATAACTCCTTGCGGTTGGGATGCAGCAGCGAAGAAAGCGGCAAGGGCTGCTGCCTGCCCCAGCCGCGTGGGGATTCAGGCTTTCAACTGGCGCATGCCATCGGCCAGCAGCCAAAGCGCACGGTTGAGGCGGATGTTCTGGTCGATGCCCTGCACCGGGCGGGTTTGCTGGCGGCGTCCGTTGGCGCTGCGCCCGCGCAGGCCGCCTTGGGTCAGGTTTTCTTGCGTGCGGTTGAACACGCTCCACAAGTCCGGGCGGCGGTCATCGAACCGGCGCGGCATCAGGATTTGCGATTCGGTAATGGGCGCGGGCTTGTCGGGGTCGTCGTACTTGAGGGCCAGCGCGGCGCGGGCGAACACTTCCGATTCACCGGCGTCCAGCGTGAT
>NZ_CAISIQ010000087.1 GCF_903885465.1 uncultured Nevskia sp. | reverse complement strand
CGTCGACATTCGCCGCACCGGCAGCGGCGTTGGCGCTGTTCTTCACCGCAGAGCCGGTCGCGGAAGTCACGCCGCCGACCGCATTCTTGGTGCCGACAGCGGCATCCTTGGCGACACCAACACCGGCCTTCGCCGTGTTCTTGGTCGCTTCCGCAGTGCCCTTCACCGCTTTGCCGGTGGTCTGAGCCGCACCCTTCGCAGCGTCACCGGTGGCGCCAGCAACGCCCTTCACCGTGCCGCCCACCGCACCCGCCGTGCCCTTGACGGCCTTGCCGAGGCCGAGACCCAGGCCGAGTCCGGCATTGGCATCAGCCTTGGGATCGGAACCGACTTCGGCGCCGGTGCTGACGCGGGCATCGACGGCCGACTTGGCGTCGCTCTGGGCCTCGGCCTTCGCCTTGGCGGCGGCAGCGGCTTCCGCATCGAGCTTGGCCTTGGCATCCGCGTCGACGTTGGTGTGCAGGCCGCCGGCATTGACGCCAAGGCCGGCACCCGCGTTGACGCCGAGGGCGAACGATGGGCCGGCGGCCGCGATCAGGGTGGCGACGATCACGGCGGGAATCAGGTTGCGTTTCATCAGGTGCTCCAGACAGATCATAGATTTGGGAAAGTCGACGCTGCCTTGCTGGGCTCGATTCGACCTGCGCAGAATGCCGTCGGCACTCTGAACCCGTCCTGAACGGGTGTTCACAAGGATCATTCTCCCCGATGTCCGGAGACAGCGCGATGACCATGATGCCAACCGATCACGCCTCCGCCCAGCGCTGGGCGCTGAACTGGATCGCCGCCTGGAATGCGCGCGATGTCGAAGCCGTGCTGCGCCTGTTCGCCGATGACTGCACGTTCCGCAGCCCGAAAGCAGCGACCCTCACCGGCCGCGGCACGGTGCGCGGCAAGCCTGCGCTGCGTGCCTACTGGCAAGCCGCACTGGCCGCGATTCCGAGCCTGCAGTTCGCCTTCGAAGCTGCGCACTGGGACGCCGGCACCGGCACCTTGCTGATCCGTTATGTCGCCTCACTCGGCGGGCAACGTCTGCTGGCGGCGGAAATCTTCGACTTCGACGACCAGGCCTGCGTCGCCTGCGGCACGGCTTTGTATGGCGCGCCGATCGACTGAACCGTCGGCGCCGGTCGACGCCGATGCAGCGAGGATCGCCATCCTCGCGACGATCGCCCGCATTCCGGCCGGCCGGGTTTCCACCTATGGCCAGATCGCCTGGATCGCCGGTTATCCGGGACGCGCGCGGCTGGTCGGCCGGGTGCTCGGCGGCATGCTCGAAGCCGGTGCCGCCACGCCCTGGCATCGGGTGATCAATGCGGCGGGACAGATCTCGCTGCCCAAGTTCAGCGAGGAACACCGCGAACAGAAGCGGCGGCTGCGCGCCGAGGGCGTGCACTTCGAGAACGACCGAGTCAGCCTGCGCCGCTATGGCTGGCAGGCGGGCGGCGACAGTCCACTGATCGACCCGTGAAAAGTGATCAGTCCGGATCAAGCCGCCGGTGCTGGCGCAACGCATGCCAGCCTTGCGGCGTCAGCGTGTAGCGATCCTCGGCCTTGGCCTCGATCAGGCCGCACTGGCGCAGACGTTGTGCAGCCTCGGCTTCAAGCGCGCATTGACCCTGTTCGATCCGTGCCAGCGCGGCCCAGTCCTGCGGCGATACGTGGTTCATGGCCTCTCCTCGCGTGAGCCAATCTTCGGCCCGGTCTTGCGCCGGGTCTGAGTCGATCATCGGCGCCGAACGATGCCCCTGCAAGCGGCCACGAAAAAGGCCGGTGTCGCCACCGGCCTTCGTTCATCGCACAAAACCGTCGCAGCGGTTTACCAGATGCTGACCCGCTTCTCCGGGGCGACGTACATCTTGTCGCCTTCCTTGACGCTGAAGGCGTCGTAGAAGCCGGCCTGGTTGACCAGGGTGGCGTTGCCGCGCACCGACGGCGGCGAATGCGGATCAACAGTCAGGCGGCGGATCGCTTCGGCTTCGCGATCCTTGCCCTGCCAGACCTGGGCCCAGCCGAGGTAGAAGCGCTGCTCGCCGCTCAGGCCGTCGATCTCCGGCGCCGGCTTGCCGCCGAGGCTGAGCTTGTAGGCCTTGTAGGCGATGGTCAGGCCGGAGTTGTCGGCGACGTTCTCGCCCAGGGTCAGTTCGCCGTTGACGTGATAGCCCTTCACCGGCTCGAACGCCGCGTACTGGGCCACCAGCGCGGCGGTCTTGGCCTTGAAGTTTTTCAGATCGGCTTCGCTGAACCACTGGCGCAGATTGCCGTCGCCGTCGTACTGCGCGCCCTGGTCATCGAAGCCGTGGCTGATCTCGTGGCCGATCACCGCGCCGATGCCGCCGTAGTTCACGGCGTCGTCAGCAGCGGCATTGAAGAACGGCGGCTGCAGGATCGCGGCCGGAAAGACGATCTCGTTCTTCTCCGGGTTGTAGTAGGCGTTGACCGTCTGCGGCGTCATGCCCCATTCCTCGCGGTCGATCGGCGTGCCGAGCTTGGCCAGTTCGAACTGGTAGCTGTAGGCGTTGGCACGGGCGACGTTGCCGAGCAGATCGTTGCCGCTGATCGCCAGCTTCGAGTAGTCCTTCCACTTGTTGGGATAGCCGATCTTCGGCGCGAACTTGGCGAGCTTGGCCTGGGCTTCCTTCTTGGTTTCCGGGCTCATCCAGTCCAGCGTGTCGATCGACTGCTTGTAGGCTTCCAGCAGGTTCTTGACCAGCGCTTCCATGCGCGCCTTGTTGGCCGGCGGGAAGTGCTTCTCGACATAAAGCTTGCCGAGCGATTCGCCGATCGAGGTTTCAACCAGTTCCACGCCGCGCTTCCAGCGCGGACGATTTTCCGGAATGCCGCGCAGCGCCGTGCCGTAGAACGCGAAATTCTCGTCGACGAAAGCCTTCGGCAGATACGGCGCGAACTCGGCGATCACCTTCCACTTGAAGTAAGCCTTCCAGGCGTCGAGCGGCTGGCTCTGCAGCAGCTTGGCGAAGCCGGTGATGTAGGTCGGCTGGCTGACGATCACGTAGTCGAGCTTGCCGGTCATGCCGGCGCCGGCGAACCAGGCCTTGAAGTCGAAGCCCGGCGCCAGTGCATCGAGCTTGGTCAGCTCGACCTTGTTGTAGGTCGCAACCGGATCACGATTGGCAACCTTGTCCCACTGCACCTTGGCCAGCGCGGTTTCCAGCGCGAAGATCGCCTTGGCTTTCTTGGCTGCATCCTTGTCGCCGGCCAGTGTCAGCATCTTCTCGATGTGGGCGACATAGCCAGTGCGCGATTCGCGGTACTTGTCGGTGTCCTTCAGGTAGTAATCACGATCCGGCAGGCCGAGGCCGTACTGGTAGAGATCGACGATGTACTTGGTCGAATCCTTGTTGTCCTGGTGAATGAACGGCACGAACGGGGTGCCGACGCCGGTGGTCGACAGGCTGGCCATCAGGCCCGGGATGCCACTCTTGTCCGGCATCGCGTCGATGGTGTTCAGGCTGCTGTCGATGGCTTTCAGGCCGGCGGCTTCAACGCCGGCTTCGTCCATAAAGCTCTTGTACAGATCGCCGATCTGCTGCGGCTCGGTGTTCGGCTTCGCCTCGGCATTGGCGGCGGAGGCCTCGATCAGCTCGCGCAGCTGCTGTTCGGCGTCATCGGCCAGCTTGGTGAACGAGCCATAGCGCGCCTTGTCAGCCGGGATCTCGAAGCTGTCCAGCCACTTGCCGTTCATGTGTCGATAGGTGTCGTCCTCGGCACGGACGGCGGTATCCATGGTCGCCGGATTGATGCCGGAGGTCGGTGCGGAAACGGCGGCGGGTGCGGCGGCTTCGGCCTTCGGAGCGTCGGCGGACTTGCCGCAGCCATACAGCAGTGCGGCGCCTGCCGCGATCATGAGGATGCGATTCAAAGGGATGGACCTCTTGGAATGGAGACGGCTGCTGTCACGGAAGGACGCAGCCTGATTTCCTCAGACTACGCCGGGGGCGAAAAGGTTGGAACCGATCGGCGATCGGTGCCAAAACAGATTCAGGCTGCCGGCGTCTCGCGCAGCTCCTTCAGCACCTTGAGCCGGCGGTTGCGCAGTTCGACGCCGATTGCCGCGCCGACGAAGCCATCGGCGGTGACCGAGGCTGGCTCTACCAGCGCGATGCGCCGGCGCGCGGCGCGCAGATAGTTCGGCTGTGGGTAGTCGCGATTCTCCAGCCCGGTGCGGCCGCGGGCGTCGCAGTCGCAGGCGGTCAGGAATTCCTCGAAGCGCTGTGGCCGGCGCAGGGCGTCGAGCCGTTCCAGCAACTGCATCAAGGTGCCCGGTGTCAGCTCGCGGGCCTGGTGGACCAGCAGGTGCTCGCGGCAGACCTGCAGCGCCAGTTCGCGGCAATCGTTCGGCACCTTGAGCCGCGTGCAGAAGGCTTCGACCAGCGGCACGCCGCTCTGCTCGTGGCCGTAATGGCTGGGCAGCAGGTGTTCCGGTGTCAGCGCCTTGCCGAAGTCGTGGCAGAGCGCGGCAACTCTCACCGTCAGCGGTGCCTCGATGTGTGCGGCGTGATCGATGGTCAGCATGGTGTGCACGCCGGTGTCGATCTCCGGGTGATGCTTCGGCGGCTGCGGCACGCCGAACAGCGCATCGACTTCCGGCATCAGGCGCTTCAGCGCACCGCATTCGCGCAAGGTCGTGAAATAGACCGATGGCTGCGGCTGCATCAGCGCCCGCTCGGTTTCCTTCCAGACCCGTTCCGCGGTCAGGTGATCGACTTCGCCGCTGTCGACCATCTGCCGCATCAGCGCCATGGTTTCATCGGCAATGCGGAAGCCGAGGCTGGCGTAGCGGGAATGAAAGCGGGCGATGCGCAGCACCCGCACCGGGTCCTCGGTGAAGGCCATCGAGACATGGCGCAACAGCCGGGCATCGAGATCGGCACGGCCACCGTGAGGATCGATCAAGGTCCCGTCATCGTCCTCGGCCATCGCGTTGACGGTGAGATCGCGGCGGATCAGATCGTCTTCCAGGGTCACACCGGGATCGGTGTGGATGGTGAAGCCGCGATAGCCACGACCGTTCTTGCGCTCGGTGCGCGCCAGCGCGTGCTCTTCCTGGGTCTCCGGATGCAGGAAGATCGGAAAATCCTTGCCGACCGGCCGGTAGCCGAGCGTCACCATTTCCTCCGGCGTTGCCCCGGTGACCACCCAGTCGCGCTCGGCGACCGGGCGCTTCAGCAGCCGGTCGCGTACCGCGCCGCCGACCAGATAGCGTCGCATCATGGGATCTCTTCGAGGCCTGCCGGCACAGGTGCCAGCGCCACCGGCTTCAGCCAGTTCGACAGCGGTTGCGGCTTGCCCTGCTGGCGCCAGCCGAAGACCCTCGAATGCCAGAGCACGCGCTGCACATAAGTGCGGGTTTCGTTGTACGGAATGTTCTCGATCCAGACATCGGCGGACATCGGCGTCGCCGGCAGCCAGCGCGCTGCGGCGTTCGGGCCGGCGTTGTAGCCGGCGATCGCCACCGGCAGCTGGCCGACGAAGCGATCGACCAGATCACGCAGATGCGCAGCACCCAGCGGCACGTTGACCTCGGGATCGAACAGCGTCGCGCGCGTCGGCAGCGGGCGCTGCCACTTGCGCGCGGTGCGGGTCGCAGTTTCCGGCAGCATCTGCAGCAGGCCGTAGGCATTGGCGCTCGATACCGCATCGGCGCGATAGAGGCTTTCCTGGCGCAGCACGCCGTAGATCAGATTGTCCGGCAGGCCGGACAGCGCCGCACCGGTCTTGACCGGCGACTCGTAAGGCCGCGGGTAAAGCAGCGCGTAATCGGTGAACAGCTTCATCCGGCTGGCGGCGGCCACACCCTGTTCGTACCAGCCCCAGCCCATCGCCAGATGGATGGCCTGGAAGCGCGCGGCTTCATCGAGCGGCTCGAACGCCGCCCAGAACTCGGCGGCCGCCTGATTGCGCAGCGACGACAGGAACAACTCGCGGGCACGGATGAAGCCGGCCTGGCTGTCGAGCTTGGCGACGATGGCCGGATCAGCCGCCAGGGTCTGCGGATGCGGTGCGTAGGCGATACCGGACTGCGCCGCTGCGAGCGCCGGATACCAGCCGTCTTCCTGCGCCAGCGAAGTGAGCAGATCGTTGGCCACCTGATCACCACCGGCAGCGGCCGCCCGCGCCGCCCAGTAACGCCAGCGCTGTTCGTTGCGCTGGGTGTCCGACATCGCGGCGATGGCCTTCGCCGCCTGTTGCCAGTCGCCGGCCCACAGCGCGGCACGCGCCCACCATTCGGCGGACAGGCTGTCGTTGTCGGCCGGCAGCACCTGGGCGAAATAGCTCAGCGTTTCCGGCTTGCGGCTCCAGGCCATGCCCAGCGCCAGCGCGCGTGCGAACGGGCTGGCCGCGGTGTCGTCGAGCGCGCGTGCGCCACGCAAGGCGGCGAACCTTGCGGCGGCAGCGTCCGGATCCTTGCGCGCCAGGCGCTGCCAGCCGTCCTGCAATGCGGGAAGTTCCACCGGCCGCGACGGATCGGCGATCAACGCATCGAGTTCGCGCTGCGGCTGGTCGATCAGCGCTGCCCACTGCTTGATCGGTGCGCTGGTTTCCGCTGGCAACGGCGCGGCGATGGTTTTCGCCAGCGCGCCATAGCCGTTGCCGACCACCAGCCGCGCCCGCGCCTCGATCAGCGCCGGCGTCAGCAGGTTCTGCTCACGCGCCCAGGTGAACGCGGCATCGCAAGCCGGCAGCGATTTGTCCGCCGTCTGCCATTGCTGGATCACCATTGGCGCCAGGCCAGCGGTCTGGTTCAGCGCGATCCGCGCCGCGAATTGCTGGCAGCGGAAGTTGGTATCGCTGGTCGCCAGCGGAGCCGGCAGGGCCGCGAGATAGCGATCCCAGCGCTTGCGTGCTGCGAGGCTGGTCAGCCAGGCGCGGCGCAGATCGTTGGCGGCCAGGGTTCCGCCCTGAGCGGTGATGAAGGCGGCCACCGCATCATCGGCACCGCGATCGTCTTCGGGCTTGGCCTGCGCCAGCCGCGCCTTCAGCCGCGCGGCCGTGAGGTAGGGATAAAGCGGATAGGCGCGCAGGCGATCGCTGTCTTCGCCATTGAAGGAACCGGCCTCGGCGGCGGCGAAAGCGCCGCTGAATTCGCTGCGCGCAATGGCCAGCCCATCGTCATCGGCGATGGCCGAGAGCGTGAAGAGGCCTGCCAATGTCAGGGCTAGTGGGGCGAGAAACGGGGTGGAGCGTAGGGTCATCATCGGACTCTGACCCTCAGATCGCCTGACGGGTTCGTGTAGCCTTTGCGGCCCCGTAATTGTAAGGCCGCTGGCCGAGAGACTTCAGGCATGGAAACGCTGCTGGTATTCCTGTTGACCGGCGCCGTATCGGGCCTGCTGGCTGGCCTGTTCGGCGTTGGCGGCGGCCTGATCGTGGTGCCGGCGCTGGCCTTCCTGCTGCCGACGCTCGGTACTGCCGACGCCATCGTCATGCAGTCGGCGATCGGCACCTCGCTGGCGGTGATCGGCCTGACCGGCATTTCCTCGACCCGCGCCCATCATGCTCGCGGCGGCGTGATCTGGCCGGTGTTCTGGAAGCTGGCACCGGGAATCGTCGTCGGCAGCCTGCTCGGCGCCACGGTGGCGCATCAGGTCAGCAGCGAGGTGCTGAAGCGCTGCGTCGGTATCGGCGCGATGCTGATCGCGATCCAGATGCTGATCGACGCCACGCCGAAAGCGACGCGCAGCACGCCCGGCGTGCTCGGCCTCGGCATCGTCGGCACGCTGATCGGCGGCTTGTCGGCCTTGATCGGCATCGGCGGCGGTTCGCTGACCGTGCCGTATCTGAACGCCTGCAATATCGACATGCGTCGCGCCGTCGGCACCTCGGCGGCCTGCGGCATTCCGATCGCCTGGGCCGGCGCCGTCGGCTTCGTGATCAACGGCCTTGGCGTGCCCGGCCGCGCGCCGTGGAGCCTGGGCTATGTCGATATGGCCGCGTTCGCCGGCATTGCGGTGATGAGTGTGTTCACTGCGCCGCTTGGCGCGCGGCTGGCGCATGGTCTGTCGCCGAAGGTGCTGAAGCGCGCGTTCGCGATCTTCCTGATCGGCATCAGCGTACGGATGCTGCTGGCCTGAGGCCGAGTGGCTGCTCGGCGCGCAGCTTCTGCAGTTCGGCAAGCGCGAAGTGGATGAAGCTCAGGCCGGAATAGACCGGCGAGATCAGATTCACGAACGGAATCAGTTGGACGAGTGCCGCGACCACGCCGAGGCCGAACAGCGGTGAGCCGTGGCGGCGCAGGATTTCCTCGTATTCCTCGCGGGTGGCATGTTCGGCGAGCGCGTCATAGCGGAACACGCGATCGTTGAGATAGCCGGCCAGCGCCACCGGAATCACGAACGCGAACGGCAGGATCAGCCATAGCGGCAGCACCAGGATCCACAGCAGCAGGTAGACCAGCAGCGCGCCTAGGCTGTTCAGGATGCTGCCGCGGGTGGTGCCACCCTTGGCCCGCACCAGTTGCGGATAGTCGCGGGCGGCGATGTGGTCGACCATCATCGGCATCGCAAATACCGAGGTGATGAAGATCGCCGTCGCCGCGACCAGGGTCGGCAGGAAGAAGAAGCTGACGATCAGCGTCAGCGCGCCGACCAGCCAGGACAAGCCCCAGTCGTTCAGGAAAGCGTCGACCGGCTGGTACTCGGTCAGCGCCCGCAAGGCGCCCATGCCCTGCGACCAGAACACGACGAGCAGCACGGTCCACAGCAGCAGCGACCCGAGCAGCGGCCACAGCACCAGGCCCAGCATGCGGCCCTGGAACTGGCTGCGGGTGGCTTCGATCAGAGCATTGAGCATGAAGAGTGGACAGGCTCAGGGATGTTGGGGTTCCGCATCCGGCAGCAAGCGCACGCCATTGATGCCGCAGGCCAGGATGCCCTCGCGCAAGGCGCGGATCGCTGCCAGACGCGGGAAGCTGCGCCGCCAGACCATGCCGACTTTCCGGGCAGGCGAAGGTGCTGCGAAGGGCACGGTCGGCAGCGGGTTCGGCTCGGCTGGCCGATTGGCGATCGCCGCGTTCGGCATCACCGTGATGCCCAGCCCCGAGCCGACCATGTAGCGAATCGTTTCGATCGACGAGCCAGTGACCGGCCGTGGCCCGTCGCCTTCGGAATCAACGCACTTCGGGCAGGCGGCGATCACCTGCTCGCGGAAACAATGGCCGGGCCCGAGCAGCAGCAGATGCTCCTCGGCAAGTTTCTTCGCCGGAATGCTCGGCAGCGCCGCCCAGCGATGACCGGGCGACAGCATGACCACGAAATCCTCGTCGTAGATCGGCCAGGCCGACAGGCCCTGCAGGTCGATCGGCAGCGCCAGCAGCGCCACATCGAGTTCGTTGTCGCGCAGCTGTTCGAGCAGCACGCCGGTGAAGTTTTCCTCGATCATCAGCGGCATCAAGGGCGCGGTCTCGCGCATCATCGGTACCAGCGAAGGCAGCACGTACGGGCCGACGGTGTAGATCGCCCCGAGCCTGAGCGAGCCGACCAGCTCGTCCTTGCCTTCGCGGGCGATGTCCTCGACCCGCCGCGCTTCGGCGAGCACATGGCGGGCCTGTTCGATGATCCGTGCGCCGACCGGCGTCGGCTTGGCTTCGCCGCGAATCCGCTCGAACAGGGTCACGCCGAGCTCGTCCTCGAGCTTCTTCAATGCCACGGAAAGTGTCGGCTGCGACACGAAGGAACGCTCGGCGGCGCGCGAGAAATGGCGCTCCTTGTCGAGGTTCACCAGATAGCGAAGTTCGGTCAGCGTCATGGGTTGACCTTCATTGGGTGTAGGGCTGCAAGCATCTCCTCAGATGCCTGCCTACTCATCGAGTGATGGCCCGATTCTAGACCTTCGCTATCGCAGCGCGTTCCGTCATAGGTTCAGCCAATCGCGCACCGGCAGATAGTCGCTGAGGAAGGTCGCTTCGGGGCTGCCCGCTTCTGGCTGGTGGTTGTAATGCCAGGTGACCAGTGGCGGCATAGAT
>NZ_CAISIQ010000086.1 GCF_903885465.1 uncultured Nevskia sp. | reverse complement strand
TCTCGAAGAACAAGCTGGTCGACAAGACGAAAAATTAAAGACGCGAGTCACCCGGCGAGGGACCCACGCGTGCTGTCGGCATGGGATCGACGGCAAGACGAGTCGGCTTGTTGACCTTCTGCCGTGTGATTCAAGACTGAAGTCTGTTTGTGAACGATCAGGGCGCTTCGGCGCCCTGATTCGTTTCCGTCGGCGGAAGACATAAGGCGGGTTATCCTTCGGCCGACGTTCTGCCATGACACGGTTTCCGGGAGTTCTGTGAGTCGCCCCTCGTTGCTCCTCGAACTGCAGCGTCGCAACGTCCATCGCGCGGCGCTGTTCTATGCCGGCGCCGCCTGGCTGCTGGTGCAGATCGCCACGCAGGTGTTTCCTTTCTTCGATATCCCGAACGAGACCGTTCGGATCGTCGTCATCGCCGTGGTGATCGGCTTTCCATTCGCGATGCTGTTTTCCTGGTTTTACGAATGGACGCCGCAAGGCATCAAGCTGGAAAGCGAGATCGACCGCAGCGAATCGGTCACCCGGCAGACCGGCAAGACGCTCGATCGCTGGATCATCGCGGTGCTCGCGCTGGCCGTGGTGTTGCTGCTGACGGATCGCCTGGCGCTGCGCAAGCCCGCCGCCGCCTCTGCCGACAAGTCGATTGCCGTGCTGCCGTTCGAGAACCTGTCGGCGGATGCCGAAAACGCCTACTTCGCCACCGGCATCCAGGACGAGATCCTGACCCGGCTGGCCAAGGTCGGCGCGCTGCACGTGACCTCGCGGACCTCGACCGCCGAATACAGCGGCCATCCGGGCAATCTCAAGGAGATCGCTGCCCGGCTCGGCGTCGCCCACATCCTCGAAGGCAGTGTCCAGAAGGTCGGCAACAAGGTCCGGATCAATGTGCAGTTGATCCGCGCGGCCGACGACACCCATCTGTGGGGCGAGATCTACGATCGCGGCACCGATGACATTCTCGGCGTGCAGGGCGAGGTGGCCACGGCCATCGCGCAGACGCTGGACGCGCGGCTCAGCGGTGAAGAGCGGCAGCAGCTGGCGCGCAAGCCGACGCTCAATCCTGCTGCCTATGACGCCTATCTGCGCGGCCTCGAAGGCCACAAGGCGGCGTTCTCGCCGGTGCTGCTGCGCGCGGCCTCGGAGAATTTCGCCAAAGCCGTGCGCCTGGATCCCGGCTTCGCACAGGCCTGGGCCTACAAGTCGATCGTCGATGGCCTGATCCACTTCAACAGGCTGGATCTCGACAGCGGGCGGCTCGAAGCGTCACGCAGTGAGGCGGCCAAGGCGATGGAGCTGGCACCGGAGGCCGCCGAAAGCTGGCTGGCGCGCGGCTATCTGCTCTATCGCACGCTCGATTTCGATGGCGCGCGCACAGCGTTTGCTGAAGCCGGCCAGCGCCTGCCGAACAGCGCCGAAGTGTTCGGCGCGCGCGGGCTCGTGGAGCGTCGCGCCGGCCACTACGAGCGGTCGATCGAACTGCTGCAGCAGGCAATCGCGCTCGATCCCGGCAACATCTCCTTCGTGTCGATGCTCGTCCAATCGTTGTCCATTCTCGGCCGCACGGCGGCCTCCCGAATCTGGCTCGACCGTGGACTCGCGCTGAATCCGGGCAATGCCGTTCTGATCTCCCAGAAGGCCGGTAGCTATCTGGACGAGGGCGATATCGAGTCGGCAGGTCGCCTGCTCGATTCGCAGCCGCTCGACATCGAAAGCGGTTGGATGATGAGCGTCAAGCTGTCGCTGGCGACCGTTCGCCGTGATTTCTCCACCGTCATCGCGGGCTACCGGGCGGCGCTGGCGGCACCGGATTTCGAACTGGACGGCGGCACCCTGGATTACTACCCCTTGCTCGGCTGGTCCCAGCGCTGGCAGGGGGATGAGAAGGCGGCGACGGCCACCTTCAAGGAAGGCCTTGCCCGGATTGCCGACCTGCGCGAGCGCCTGGGTGGCGACAGTATTCTGCAGGCCAGTCTGGCGATGATCGAAGCCGGCCTCGGTGATTCCGAAGCGGCGCGACGCGACACAAGGATGGCGGTCGAGTCTGCTGGCAACGACCAGATCGCGAGCTTCGCGACGCGCGACGCGCGGACAAGCATTCTGGCACTGGCGGGCTTGCGTGACGAAGCACTCGACGCTCTGAGCGCGCTGGCCGACGATCCCACGGCGCAGAATCTGGCCGACCTGCGGCTGTCGCCAATCTGGGATGGCTATCGCGATGATCCACGCTTCAAGCAGGCGCTCGCCAAGGCCGAGGCAAAGATCGCCCGGCAGAATCAGGCCACCGTTGCGCCCTGACGCGACTGCGACCGCGGCTTACGCCACGCTGCGCAGGTCGTTGAGCTGCACTCGCACGTAGTCCATGTGGCGGCCGGCAGCACGGCCGGCTGCTGCGGCGTCGCGGGACAGGATCGCGTCGATCAGCGTCTGCTGCTGCGCACGCAGTTGCCGTGACGGTTCCGTGTCCGGCTGCATGCCGGCAATGCTGAGCTGGACGTGGTCGTGCAGCAGGTTCAGCAGCGAGCCCATCAGGTAGGAAAACACCGGGTTGTGGGCGGCATCGGCGATCGCCCGGTGATAGGCCACGTCGGCCTCGATCTGCACGCGCCGGTCACTGGCACCGTAAGCGGCATCGACATCGCGCGCCACCTGCTGCAAGCGCCGGCGATCCGCGGTGGTGTGTCGCGTCGCGGCCAGTTCGGCGGTGCGGCATTCCATCATCGTGCGGAACTCGATCAGGCTTTCCTGCAGCCGTGGATGCCGCTCGACCATGTCGGACCAGATCTCCGCGGTGCGCCGATCGGTGTCGTCGTTGATGAAAGTGCCGGCGCCTTGCCGGCGGCTCAGCAGACCGCGCGCCACCAGCTTGCCGATTGCCTCCCGCACCGTGCCGCGCGATACCCGATAGCGCTCGGCCAGTGCCCGCTCGGGCGGTAGCCGGTCTTCGAATTCGCGCGCCACGATCGCCCGCTCGATCGCTTCCGCGACGGCGTCGCCACGCTGCAACAGAGGTTCGCTCATGTCAGTGGTTTCCGAATTGGTCCGACCAATATCACAGGCGAGCTGCCGATGACCAGACTCGGCCCAACGACAACATGAATGCGCCGGGCGAAAGCCGGAAGCGCTCCAGGAGGAGGCCATGTCCCCAACACCCGCATCCCCACCCGAATCCGTAGCCCGCGACGGCAAACGGAACGTCTATTTTTTCGCCACCTGCGTCATCGACATGTTCGCGCCGGAAGCCGGTTTCGATGCCATCGACGTGCTCGAACGCAGTGGCGTCGACGTGCACTTTCCGGTCCGGCAGACCTGCTGCGGCCAGCCGGCCTACACCACCGGCTTCCCCGAGGAAGCGGCCAAGGTCGCCGCTGCGCAGCTCGATCTGTTTCCGGAGCCCTGGCCGATCGTCGTGCCCTCCGGTTCCTGCGGCGGCATGCTCAAGCATCACTGGCCGAAGCTGTTCGCGAATGATCCCGTGAAGTTGGCGAAGGCCGAAGCGATCTCGGCGCGGACCATCGAATTCACCGATTACCTGCTGAACGTCGCCGATCTGAAACTGGATAGCGCCAGCCGCCGGCCGCTGCGGGTGGCCTTGCACACGGCCTGCAGCGCGCGCCGCGAGATGGGCACGCTGGAATGCGGCCGCGAACTGCTGAGCCGCCTGCCCGGCGTGGAACTGGTGGAGCACGCCCATGAATCCGAGTGCTGCGGCTTCGGCGGCACCTTCTCGGTCAAGCATCCGGAAATCTCCGCTGCGATGACTTCCGACAAGCTCGACGCGATCCGCGCCACTGATTGCGACGCGATGGTCAGCGCCGATTGCGGCTGCCTGCTGAGCCTCAACCTGATGCTCAAGAAGCGCCGTGATCTGATGCGCGGCCAGCACATCGCCAGCCTGATCCGCGAACGCCTCGATGGCGGGGAAGCTCGGTGAGCGCGTCCGCCGAGTCGCTGCGCGCGCGCAGCGCGATCTTCGAACGTCTGCGCGCCGCCACGCGTGATCCGCAGAGCGCGCCGTTGGATGTCTCTGCTGCGCTGTTGCCGCTGGTGGCCGATCCGGCCGGGGAAACGCGCACCCAGCGTTTCATCCGTCACGCCCGAAGCTGGCGTGCCGAGGTCATCGAAACCACACAAGCCGGCTGGCCGGAAGCCTTGCAGGCGCTGCTGCGTGCACGCGCGCCGCGCCAGTTGTTTGCCGGTCCCGGCAGCGAGATCGCCGACACCCTTCAAGCCTGCGTGCCGCCCCAGCAACTGCGCTGGTTCGATCGCGAGATCGCAGCACTCAAGCCCGAGCTGTTCGCAGCGGACGCCGGCATCACCACCACGCTTGGTGGCATCGCCGCTAGCGGCAGCCTGCTGGTGATGCCGAGCATTGCCGAGCCGCGCACGCTGTCGTTGGTGCCGCCACTGCACATCGCGCTGCTGCGTGAAAGCCAGCTGCAGGACTCGCTGCTATCGGCGATGCGGCACTACGGCTGGGCGAGTGCGATGCCGAGCAATCTGCTGACCATCACCGGCCCGTCGAAGACCGCCGACATCCAGCGCATGCTGGTCTACGGCGCTCATGGGCCGCGCGAACTGGTGATCCTGCTGGTGCAGGACGGAGGCCGCTCATGAGTGGCGCAACGGCCATCAAGCTGGCCGATTTCCAGGCCAATGCCCGCGCCGCTCTGAAGGACCCGAAGCTGCGCGACAGCTTCACCGGCGCGATGGATTTCCTGATCGATCGCCGTGCCCAGCAGTTCCCGGATCTCGAAGCCTTCGAACGCCTGCGCAAGGTCGGCGAAGCGGTGCGTCAGCAGGCGCTGTCGAAGCTGCCGGAGCTGCTGGAACAGCTTGAAAACAAGCTCACTTCGCTCGGTGTGCAGGTGCATTGGGCGGAAACCGCAGCCGATGCCAATCGCATCTTCCTCGACCTGGCGCGGCGCCATGACGCCAGCCTGATGGTCAAGGGCAAGTCGATGGTCAGCGAAGAGATCGAGCTGAACCACGAGATGGCGGCGCAGGGTATCGAGTGCGTCGAGACCGACATGGGCGAGTACATCCTGCAGCTCGATGGCGATCGCCCCAGCCACATCATCATGCCGGCCATCCACAAGACCAAGCAGGACGTCGCCGAGATCTTCCACGAGCACATCAAGGGCGCGCCGCTCACCGACGACGTCAACGAGCTGATCGCCATCGGCCGGCGAGCGCTGCGCGACAAGTTCTCGGCAGCACGCATCGGCGTTTCCGGCGTCAACTTCATGGTCGCTGAGACCGGCTCGCTGGTGCTGGTCGAGAACGAGGGCAATGGCCGGCTGTGCACTTCGGTTCCGGACGTGCACATCGCCATCACCGGCATCGAGAAGGTCATCGAGAAGCTGGAACACGTAGCACCTTTGTTCGCGCTGCTGACCCGCTCGGCCACCGGCCAGGCCATCACCACCTATCTCAACGTGATCACCGGCCCGCGTCGGGCAGGGGAGAAGGACGGGCCGCGCGAGATGCACCTGATCCTGCTCGACAACGGCCGCACCCAGGCTTATCGCGAGGAGCGCTTCCGGGCGACCTTGCAGTGCATTCGTTGCGGCGCCTGCATGAATCATTGCCCGGTCTACACGCGGGTCGGCGGGCTGAGCTACGGCACCACTTATCCGGGGCCGATCGGCGCCATCATTTCGCCGCATTTGCAGAACCTGAAAGAGACCCGGCATCTGCCGACCGCGTCCAGCCTTTGCGGTGCCTGTGGCGAGGTCTGCCCGGTGGGCATCCCGATCCCGGACATGCTGATGCGCCTGCGCGAAGCCGGCCGCCACAGCGTTGCGCAGTCCGCCACGCCACCGCAGCAGGCGCTGCGCGGGCAGGGCGAAGTGCGACAACTGGCCGAAGCGCTGGCCTGGAAAGTCTGGCGCCTGCTCTACAGCCATCCCGCGCTCTATCGGCTGCTGGTCTGGTTCGCCGCCCGCCTGAACTGGCTGACGCCGCCCTGGCAAGGCGGATGGACGCAGGCAAGGGCGCCATTGAAGCCGGCCTCGAAATCCTTGCGTGATCTGCTGGCGGAGCGAGGACGGCAACGGAAGTAGCGCTGCTGCTGGTCTCCCCTCTCCCGGGGGGAGAGGGCTTTCAAGCATCAGAAGTCTTGAAGAAGGGGAGTTCAATGAACACATCGCAAAGCCACATCAACACGGTGATGAACATCGTCGGCCGGCACGCCGCTGTTCCAGCGCTCGCCGATGACAATCCGATCCACCGATCCTGGCTCCGTTGCTACAACGACTACGGCCTGAATCCTTCGAGCCGTCATCGCATGCAGGTGGAGTCCTCCGGCAAGCTGCGCGAGCGTCGAGAGCAGCACGCGCGCTATCTGCGCACGGCGCGGGCCGGCATGGAGCAGCTCTATGCCCAGGTCGCCGATCTCGACTACGTGCTGATGCTGGCCGATGCCGACGGCATCGCGCTCGATTTCCTCGGCGCCCAGGCTACCGATTCGCCGTTCCGCGCCGGCCTCGTCGCCGGTGCCAACTGGCACGAGCAGACCGCCGGCACCAACGGCATCGGCACCTGTCTCGCCGAGCGCCGCACCTTGACCTGCCACAGCAGCGATCACTACTACGCCGGCAATCTCGATCTCAGCTGTGCGGCCACGCCGCTCTACGATCCGGAAGGCGAACTGATGGGCGTGCTCGACCTGTCGACGGTCACCACCTCGCAGTCGCGCGGCAACCAGCAGTTGATCAGCCGCCTCACCGCGCTGTACGGCCGGATGATCGAGGACGCCAACTTCATCCGCCATTTCGGCAACCGCTGGATCCTCAAGATGAGCCGCAATCCGGCGCTGGTCGACGTCAATGCCGAAGCCATGCTCGCCTTCGATGCCGATGGCGTGATCGTCGGCGCCAACAGCGGCGCCCGCAGCCAGTTGCAGCTGACCGTCGAAGGCGTGGTGCGCGGCAGCCTGATTGGCCACAGTCTCGCCGCCGTGTTCCGCAATCGTGCAGGCGACATCTGGCGGCTGGCGCGCGGCACCGAGGCCGACGACTGCGGCCTGCTCGAAACCTGGACCGACCAGACTTATTACGGAACCGTGCGCGGGCCGCGACGCGGTACTGCATCCACCTCCAGCAGCAAAGCGCCAGCCGTGCCCGGCAACGTCGCCGAACTGGAAGCGCTGGCCGACAACGATCCGCAGATGAGCCAGCTGATCAGCCAGGCCAAGCGCCTCGCCAGCCGGCCGTTCAACCTGCTGATCCAGGGCGAAACCGGCACCGGCAAGGAAGTGCTCGCCAAGGCCCTGCACCAGGCCAGCCCGCGCGCCGCCAAGGCTTTCGTCGCGATCAACTGCGCAGCCCTGCCGGAATCGCTGATCGAAAGCGAACTGTTCGGCTACCAGCCCGGCACCTTCACCGGCGCCCGTAGCCGCGGCATGGTCGGCCTGATCCAGCGCGCCGACGGCGGCACCCTGTTCCTCGACGAAATCGGCGACATGCCGCTGGCGCTGCAGACGCGCCTGCTGCGCGTGCTGTCGGAAGGCGAGGTGCTGCCGCTGGGCGCCGACAAGCCGATTCCCTTGAGCCTCACCGTCATCGCCGCCTCGCACCGCAAGCTGCGCGAACAGATCGCCGCCGGCCAGTTCCGCGAAGACCTCTACTACCGCCTCTCAGGTGCCACGCTGCACCTGCCACCGCTGCGCGAGCGCCAGGACCGCACCTTCCTGATCCGCCGCATCCTGCGTGACGAAGCCGGCGCACTCGGCACTTCGGACTGGATCGCCCCGCAGGCGCTGGAACTGCTGCTGCACTACCGCTGGCCCGGCAATATCCGCGAACTGCGCAATGTGCTGCGCTATGCGCTGTCGATGGCCGAGACGCGCGGCATCGAGATCGACGATCTTCCCGCCGAAGTCCGTGACGCAGCGGTCAGCGCTGCGCTCACTGTCGATGCATCACCGTCAGTTGCGACAGCGAGCGTGGTTCCCGATGAAGACCAATGCGAAGTTGGCGGAGGCGAGGACCAGCATCTGCTCAGCACCTTGCGCAGCCACCACTGGGTGATCAGCGAAGTCGCCCGCGACCTGAACCTATGCCGGGCTACGATCTACCGGCGGATGAAGCGCTATGGGATTGTGGTGCCGACGCAGTTTTGTTGAACGATCTGGTCGCTGCTGGTGTTGAGGATGGCATCGAGGTTTTAGCGTGACCGGCCGCCGACCTCCTGTCTGCTCTCGGTTTGAACTACCGAGGATTCCTAGGTAGTTGCCTTGCGACGAAGTTTCTCCTCCTCATAAAGGATTTAAGGTGCAGGCCGACGTTGTCGGCGCTGATGTCGAAGAAGAGAGAATCGTAGGGTGAGAAAACGGCCGGCTTCATGGCCGCGCATCCCGCCACGCAGTATTTCGCGGAAGACGGAATGCACCTGCGGCTTTCCCGCCCTACTAAGATTTTAATTCTTATTTAGTACTCACAATCGGAACCGCGCTCAGATTCGATAATCCCCTGCCTAGATCACTCCAAGAAGAGATCCACGCTGGGCGAATTCCTAAATGATGCAGCGAAGACAATAAGAGCTCACATGCTATTTCTTCTTTTGGTCGTGGACGAATCCAAATATGGTCAGGATTTGGACGATCAGCATACTCGAATATATGACGATCCTTGGCGCGCTCCAGATTCATAGCACTCATCCATCTTCGAATATTTGTGTCCGACATAGATAAGCCTGCGAACACAAGTTTCGTCGATTGAGCGTGGTACAAGAACACCGTCTCCGCCCATGCGGCTCCACTTTCGGCCATGGCCAAATATTCTTGCTCAAGAAACACAAGGCGATCTCGTGAGTCTCGGGGATTCTTAACTGAAGACCAACGTGGCGCTACACATCCGTGACAGTGAATTATGGGTATCTTCGATCCGCTAGCATTTGCTGGACGAGTAACCTGAACATAGCTGTAGTTTGGATGTCCGTGAGGTCCAGGACCAAGATAGTGATCCCGGCGCAGACGAAGATCGATAAACGTCTCTAAGAATGTGTCTGCATTAAAGGTGAGAACTGCTTTCGGACCATGACCTGATTTTGCTGCTTGAATTAGGGTTTCAGCGATTTGTACTAAAGAACTGTTAGGAAATGCTGATTCAATTAAGTTGCATACTTCAATAACACGATCCTTGGGTTCATTTTTTGGATAGTTCAGCACCTTTGTAAGATGCCTCTCTATGCCCATGCCTTTAGCCTTATCCCGAATTTTTGCGTATAACTTCGATTCTATAAGGTCTTTGAATTCTTCTGGCAATCCACCTTTGAGAAGGTGCGCGTTAGCCGCCGCTTGAATCCATGAATCGAGCGTCCATCCCGAATCTTTTACCAACTCTGAAAAATCGGACTCTTTAATGCCATTACCGAACGATTCGCGAACGACCTCGAATGTAAGGTCATACCACTCTGGAGCAATGCCCTTGGATATCCCAGCTCCTACGCAAAGCGTCCAAGCGTTCGGCGAAAGGTATCCACGGAAGCGCTCGTCGACTGCCAGGACAGGATGTGGAGTTCCAGCCATTCAACGCTCCTTATGCATGATTGAAAATGAACTGACCAACTGAGAAAATTTACTGCTGAACTTTGTCGCGCAGCGTAAAAATCGCATTCTGAATCCTCCGGTCAAACTGTCTTTTCTGAAGGATGTGGCGCTTCCAACCTTACGATCAAGGGTGGCAGCCCGAGTAGGGTGGGAAAGGCCGGCTGTACGGCCGCGCATCCCGTCAAGCAGCAACTCTGCTTCATTACGGAAGATGGGGTGCGCCTGCGGCTGTTCCCCCTGCGCGGGCTGCGGAAACAGAGAGCCGCCAGACCTCAAGCTACCTTTCGAGATCGAGCCCGGGCATCGCGCGTCGCCTCTGATCATCGCTGGGCAGGCCGCGGAAGAATCTTCGCGTTTGCTTTCAGAGCACGCTGCTTACTGCGCACGGAAGTGCCGTGCCAGCGGCGAAAGGAGCGGCTCAGCGATGTCGGGTCGCCGTATCCGAGTCGCGCTGCCACCTGTGTGGCGTTCAGACCGGAATGCTTGAGGTACTTCTGGGCGAGATCCGCGCGGACGGAGTCCTTGATCGAGCGGAAGCTCTGTCCCGCCTGGTTCAGGTGCAACTGCAAGGTGCGTGTCGAAATCCCCAGTGCCTGGCTCACGTCGTCTGCGGAACATGATCCGTAAGGCAGCAGCGCGCGGATCAGACCCTCCACCTGAAGCTCGATCGGCGCAGCGGAGGATCCTTCGTCGTCGCGCAGCACCTTCTGCACGAGGGACCGCACATGCGGCTCTGCGGCCGAATGCGGGCGGCGCAGGATCGCTGTGTCCAGTTCGATGGCGTTATGTTCGCTGTTGAAGTGCAGGTGAGGCCCGAATATCCGCCGGTGCAGTTGCAGATCCGCAGGCGCTTCGTGCCGAAAATGTACGCCCGGCGGCGTCCACCCTGGGGGGCCGTGCATGCGGATTTCGCCGAGTATCGTGGCGACCGCGAACTCCGACATCTGCACTTCGCTCTCGCCGGACCCGATGGCGGCAGACCAGTGGAGGAAGCCGCCGGATTTGGTCGGCCGGTAGGTCATCACCGCGGCGCTGCTGTAAAGATCGAAGTGCTTCGCCAGGTCGATGCACATCTGCTCGACCGTCAAGGCATTGCGCAATAGCAGCCACAGCGGCCCGATCACCGCACCCAGATGGGCGCCCACCGACATCTCCAGGCCGAAGGTTCGGCGCCGGCACGCGGTGGCCACCAGTTCGAAGAACGCCATCACGGCGCGGCCACTTACCAGCAGGTCCGGGTCCGACAGGGCGTCCATCGGAATGCCCGTCTTGCGGGCGATCGCGCCGGGTTTGCGTCCGTACTGGCGGATCTTCTCGGCGGCACCGCTCAGGATGACGCTGCGTATCAAGGGTCCGGCCATGCTCGGGCGCTCTAGGGTCTGTTGACATTACTTTG
>NZ_CAISIQ010000085.1 GCF_903885465.1 uncultured Nevskia sp. | reverse complement strand
GATCTCGTCGGATGACGTGCTGCGGCGCGCGGATTCACGGGCAGGCCGGCTTGCGAAGGGTCTTCGCAGACAGGCCTGCAAAGGCATTCCTTACTTCAGCAGATCTTCGACGGCGGCGCGTTCTTCACGCAGCTCGTTCTCGGTGATGGTCATCTTGCCGCGCGAGAACTCGTCCACGCTCAGGCCCTGGACGATCTCGTAACCGCCGTCCTTGCAGATGCACGGATAGCCGTAAACGATGCCCGGCTTGATGCCGTAGCTGCCGTCCGACGGCACGCCCATCGACACCCACTTGCCATTCGAACCCAGCGCCCAGTCGTGCATGTGGTCGACGGCAGCCGAGGCGGCCGAAGCAGCCGACGACAGGCCACGGGCCTTGATGATCGCCGCGCCGCGCTGCTGCACGACCGGGATGAAGTCCTTCTCGCACCAGGCCTGATCGACCAGGCTCATCGCCTTCTTGCCACCGATGGTGCAGTGGCTGACGTCCGGGTACTGGGTCGAGCTGTGGTTGCCCCAGATGATCACCTGGTCGATGTCATTGCCATGAACGCCGGTCTTCGACGACAGCTGCGACACCGCGCGGTTGTGGTCGAGGCGGACCATGGCGTGGATCTGCTTCGGATCGAGGCCGCCCTTGGCAGCGGCAGTCGCGGCGATCAGCGCATTGGTGTTGGCCGGGTTGCCGACCACCAGCACCTTGACGTTCTTCGAGGCCTTGGCGGCCAGGGCCGTGCCCTGCGGACCGAAGATGCCGCCGTTGGCGGTCAGCAGGTCCTTGCGCTCCATGCCCGGACCACGCGGACGGGCGCCGACGAGCAGCGCGTAGTCGGTGCCTTCGAAGGCGGTCATCGGGTCCGAGTGCAGCTCGATCGAATGGACCAGCGGGAACGCGCAGTCCTCGACTTCCATGATCGTGCCCTTCAGCTTCTCGAGCACTTCCGGCACCGGCACTTCGAGCAACTGCAGGATGACCGGCTGGTCCGGACCGAGCATCGAACCGGAGGCGACACGGAAAATCAGCGAGTAGGCAATCTGGCCGGCGGCGCCGGTAATGGCGACCTTGACGGGCTTCTTCATGGAGGAGGTCCTGTTGTTCGGGTTGGAGTGCTGCTGGGAGGCGGCTTGCTTGGGGGCTTGCTTTCGATTTGCTTTTTGGGCGGCGAATTATGCCGTTTATAGCCGTTGGGGGGCGAACGCGCGTTCGCGGCTCCGGCCTGCCACCGTTTCCTCAGTGCCTGTGCATCAGCGCCCCAGCCCGGCATCCTCGGCCACCAGCCGAGTGATCACCGACCAGTCCAACTCGCCGGCACCGCGCGCCACGCCACCCAGGATGCGGTCATGGACGAGGCTTGCGGTCGGCATCGGCACGCCTGAGGCGTTGGCGGCAGCCAGCACCAGATTGGCGTCCTTCAGGCCCAGCCGCAGCTTGAAACCGGGCGGATCGAAGCGCTCGTTGATCGCGATGTTTCCGTAGTTCTCGTAAACCGGCGAACGCATCAGCGCACCGTTGACGATATCCAGCACCTGCCGCGCCGGCACGCCGGCCTTGGCGGTCAGCGCGAAGGCTTCGCCGAGCGCTTCGAGCATCGCCATCAGCAGGAAATTGCCGGCCAGCTTTACCGTGTTCGCCTGCTCGGGATTCGGCCCGACATGGAAATGCGCCTGGCCCAGCGCCTTGAACAGAGGTTCCGCCTGCGCCACGTCCGCTGCATCACCGGCCGCGACGATCGACAGCTTCGCCGCGGCCGCTGCCTCCGGCCGGCCGAATACCGGCGCTGCCAGATAGCGGCAGCCGGCCTCGACATGCGCACGCGCCATCATCTGCGCAATCTGCACGCTGACCGTGCTCATCGAGATGTGCAGCCCGCCTTGCGGCAGACCGGCGAGCAAGCCCTGCTCGCCCAAGGTCACGGCATCCAGCGCGGCATCGTCCGCGACCATCGTGATGACGATGCCGTCGCTCTGTGCTGCAGCTTGGGCCGGAGTCGCAGCACTGGCGAAGCCGTGTTGGGCGAGGTCGGCATCGGCCAGCGGCGTGCGATTCCAGACGGTCACGGCATAACCCGCCGCGACCAGGTTGCGCGCCATCGGGATGCCCATGTTGCCGAGGCCGATGAAGGCGATGCGCGGCTGGCTCATGCTGATTTCTCCAAGTTGGGCCGCCATGTTCTACCCGCTTTCCCGGGCTCGGCAAAGCGCGCCTGTGGCCGCCGTGATTCGCCGCTCGTCGTCTGTCACGGCCGGCGGCTTTGACGTCGTCGGTGCGTAGCTATATATTTCATTAATGAAATATCTGTATATGAATTGTATCGGCTCTTGCCGCCGTCGCCTGCTGGTCCTTGCCAGTGCCTCGGTACTGGCCGGTTGCGCGAGCTTTGGCGGCATCGCGCCGCAATCGACCTTGCAGGACGTCGCAGCGCTCGATGCCGGCAAGGCACTGGTCTCGTCAGCGCCGGCGGACTGGCCGGACGCGCGCTGGTGGCAGACCTACGGTGATCCGCAGCTCGATGCGCTGGTCGCCGCCGCGCTGGCTGGCAATCCGGATCTGCGTCTGGCGCGCGCGCGCGTTGCCCAGGCCGAGGGCTACGCACAGAGCGCCGAGGGCGCGACCTTGCCGCGCCTCGATGCCGAGGCCGGCTTTCAGCGCACCTTCCAGACCCAGCAGGAGTTCAGCCCGTCGCCGGAATTTGCGCATACCTACTGGAAGTCCGATCTGCTGTTGCGCGCCTCTTATTCGCTCGATCTCTGGGGCAAGGACGAAAAGGCGCTGGATAGTGCGATCGACACGGTGCGTGCCGGCGAAGCCCAGACCCAGGCCGTGCGCCTGTCGCTGGCCACCGCCGTCGTCCAGGCTTATGTGCAGCTGTCGATGCAGCACGCGCTGCGTGACGTGCTGGTCGCCAATCTCGAACGCCAGCAGCAGTTGCTCGACATCGCTCGCCGTCGTCGCGAGGCCGGACTCGGCACCGAGCTGGAGGTCAACCAGGCGGCGACGCCGTTGCCGGACAGCCAAGCGCAGATCGAGCAGATCGACGAGAACCTGGCGATCGGCCGTCACCAGCTGGCGGCGCTGACCGGACAAGGCCCCGGCGCCGGAGATGCGATCGGCCGCCCGCGGCTGGCGCTCGATCACCCGGCCGAACTGCCGATGGCGTTGCCGGCGCATCTGCTCGGTCGCCGGCCGGATATCGTTGCCCAGCGCTGGAGAGTCGAGGCGAGCAGCCGGGATATCGAAGTCGCGAAAACCCGCTTCTATCCGGACGTGAATCTCGCCGCGTTTGCCGGCGTTGCCAGCCTGAACTTGAGCACCCTGGTCACCGGCAGCCTCGCCGACATCGGCACCGCCGGCTTCGGCCCGGCGATCAGCCTGCCGCTGTTCGACGGTGGCCGCCTGCGCGGCAATCTGCGTCTGCAGAGCGCGCGCTACGACGAAGCCGTGGAGCGCTACAACGGCGCGGTGATCGGCGCGTTGCGCGAAGTGGCCGACGAGATCAGCCGCCAGCGCTCGATCCAGCAGCAGCTGATGCTGAACAACACGGCGCTCGATAGCGCCCGGCTTGCCGAACAGCAGGCCGAGCAGGGCTTTCACGCCGGCCTCACCGACTACCTCAACGTGCTCAACACCCAGAGCGTGCTGCTGCAGCAGCAGCGCAACCGCACGCAGCTGATCGCCCGTCAGCTGGAAAGCCATGCCGCACTAATGGCGGCGCTCGGCGGCGGCTATCAGGCCACGCAGGAAGTGGCCATCCATGGAGACGCGCAGTGACAGACAGCTTCCACGAAGTCGAGCAGCGCATCACCGTCACCCGCAAGCGCCTGCGCGGCTATCCGCATCAGCAGGTGATGCTGGCGCGGCTGGTCGCCCATGTGCAGAAGCGGCAGAGCGATCTCTGCAATCTGGCGCTGAAGGCCTACGACCTGAACATGGTCACCTACACGGCGCTGATGATGCTGTACGGCTCACCGAACCAGACGCTGACGCCGTCCGAGCTGAGTCAGGCCACCGGCGAGAAGCCGACCAATGTCACCCGCGTCTGCGATGAACTGCTGGCCAAGGGCCTGATCGAGCGCAGCGCCGGCACCGAGGATCGGCGCAAGGTGGTGCTGCGCCTGAGCGCGGCAGGCGAGCAGCTGGTCAAGCGCTTTCAGCCGGATATCTGGCAGACGCTGGAACGGCTCTATGGCGGCTTCACCGACAGCCAGACCCAGGAGCTGACCGCGCTGCTGCGTCAGATACTGGCCAGGCTCGACCAGTCGAGTCCGTGAGCGCAATCGCTCCCCAGGCAGCTGCCGTCGGTCCGTGGCGCGCCGCGCTGCGCGACTGGCCGGCCAGTGAAGGCCGCGCCTGGATCTTCGTTGCCAAGACCATCGTCGCGGCGATGCTGGCGCTGTGGATCGCCTTCCGCATCGGCCTCGATTCGCCGCGCACGGCGATGCTGACCGTGTTCATAGTCGCCCAGCCGCAGACCGGCCTGGTGCTGGCGAAAGGCTTCTATCGCATCGCCGGCACCCTGGTGGGCTGCGCCGCGACGCTGATCCTGCTCGGCTTGTTCGCCCAGCAGCGCGAGCTGTTCCTCGGCGCGCTGGCGCTGTGGATCGGCCTGTGCACCGCCGGCGCGACGCGGGCCCGGAACTTCCGCGCCTACGGCTTCGTGCTGGCCGGTTACACCGCCTGCCTGATCGGCCTGCCGGCCACCCAGCATCCGGAGCTCAGCTTCGCGATCGCCGTGACTCGTGTCTCCGAAGTGCTGCTCGGCATCTTCTGCGCCGGCGTAGTCAGTGATCTGCTGCTGCCGCAGACGCTCGGTAGCAGTCTGGTCGGCACGGTGCGCGGCACCTATCGCGACTTTGCCGGCTTTGCCGTCGATGCCCTCCTGGGCCGGCTCGATCACGCGACGAACGAACGCGCCCACGATCGCTTTCTTGCCCAGTTCATCGCTTTCGAGGCGCAGCGCGATGCCGCCTATTTCGAAAGCCCGGAGACCCGCCTGCGTAGCAGCCGTTTCCGCCTGCTCAATGCCGATTTCATGGCCGCGACCACCGGCATCCATCTGCTCCATCAGTTCACCGAACGGCTGCGCCGCCGGCAGCAGCAAGCCACGCTCGATCGACTGACGCCGCTGTATGCAGCGCTGGCCGAAGTTCTGCTGCCGGCGAATGGCCAGCTGCCGGCGACCGCCACCGAAGCCCGGCCGCTGGCCGCCCGCATCGCCGGATTTCTCGGACAGCTGCCGACCTTGACCGCCGCAGCCGGCGCCGGCCTGGACGAAGCCGAGCCCGCCGATCGCCTCGACTTCGACTGCGCCGCCAACCTGCTGCAGCGCTTCGCGGCGGAACTGCTCGCCTACACCGAGAGCTACATCTCGCTGGTCTCGCCTGGCGATCGGCTGCCGCGGCCGGCACCGCCCTACGTGCCGCACGGCGACACCATTACCGCGCTGCTCGCCGGCCTGCGCGCAACTGGCGTGCTGCTCGCGGTCGGCGCGTTCTGGATCGTCACTGCCTGGCCGAGCGGCATCGGCGCGGTGACCATCGCCTGCACGCTGTGCTGCCTGTTCGCTGCGCTGCCGGCGCCGGTGGCCGCCGCGCGCGGGCTGGCGATCGGCTTCGGTGCGGGCCTGGTCGCCTCGTTCACCTGCGGCTTGCTGGTGCTGCCGCAGCTCGATGGTTTCGCCTTGCTGGTGGCCGGCATGGCGCCATTCATCATGGTCGGCGCCTGGCTGATCGCCAACCCCCGCACCGCCGGCATCGGCGCCGGTTACTGCCTGATGTTCGGCAGCACCATCGGCCTCGACAACGTCTCCCGCTACGATCCCGCGCTGCTGCTCAATGAAGGCTTCGCCGCGCTGCTCGGCGCGCTGATCGCAACTGCGGCGTTCGCGCTGATCGTGCCGGCCGGCACTCGCCGCCTGCGCCTGCATCTGACCCGCAGCCTGCGCCGCCAGGTGCTGATGGCCTGCTTCGAGACGGAAGCCGGCCTGCGTCATCGTTTCGAGAACAGCACCCGCGATCTGCTTGGCCAGCTGCTCGCCGGCGCCGATCGCGGCAGCGGCGAAGACCGTGCCTTGCTGGCGCGGGCGATGGCCGTGCTCGAAGCCGGCCGCGCGGTGATCGATCTTCGTGATGCCGCGACCATCGGCCGCCTGCGGATCGACAGTCGCAGCCATCTGAACGGTGCCGTGCGCGCCGTCGCGCGCTTGTTCCAGAAACCGGACCCACGTCGCCGCCAACAGGCGCTGGCCGGCATCGACAGCGCCGGGACGCGCATCGATCAGGCGCTGGATGCCGGCGACACCGACGAGCGGCAGGCACTGAACCGCGGCCGCGCCGCGCTGCATCTGCTGCGTGGCCTGCTGCTTGATGACGCGAGCTACGCGGCGCTGTCATCGCTGGAACTGGCTTTGGAAACACCGCCGCCGCAAGGAGCTACCGATGCCGCGTGAAATCGAACTGTTCGGCTTCTTC
>NZ_CAISIQ010000084.1 GCF_903885465.1 uncultured Nevskia sp. | reverse complement strand
GCCTTGCCGGAACCCGGTTACGTGCCGCGTCCGGCCCAGCCCGGCTCGGGCTACATCGAACTGAACTACGCCGACTACGCAACGCCGATCGATGCGCCGCTGATCCAGCATCTGATCCTGCGTCATCGTCTGCAGAAGAAGGACCCGAGCGCGGCGGTCAGCGAGGCGGTCAAGCCGATCGTCTATTACCTGGATCGCGGTGCGCCGCCGCCGATCCGCGACGCGCTGCTGGAAGGCGCCCGCTGGTGGAACCAGGCTTTCGAAGCGGCGGGCTATCGCAATGCCTTCCAGGTGGAGTTGCTGCCGGAAGACGCCGATCCGCTCGACGTCCGCTACAACATCATCCAGTGGGTGCATCGCGCGACGCGGGGCTGGAGCTATGGCAACGCGGTCAACGATCCGCGTACCGGCGAGATCATCAAGGGCAATGTGACGCTGGGTTCGCTGCGCGCCCGTTACGACTATCTGATTGCAGATGGCTTGTTGTCGCCGTATGGGGAAGCGGGCGCGGTCGATCCGGCGATGCAGAAGCTGGTGATGGCCCGCCTCAGCCAGCTGGCCGCGCACGAGATCGGCCACACCCTGGGCCTGCTGCACAACTACATCGCCAGCCGCGACGGCCGGACGTCGGTGATGGACTATCCGCAGCCGCTGGTGACGCTCAAGGCTGATGGCTCGGTTGATCTGAGCGATGCCTATACCGCCGAAATCGGCGCCTGGGACAAGGTCGCGATCGACTATGGCTACCGTGAATTCCCGGCTGGCAGCGATGAGCCGGCGGCACTCGCCGGCATTCTTCGCAAGGCCCAGGCGCAGGGCATCGGCTTCCTGACCGATGAAGATGCACGACCGGCCGGTGCCGCCCATCCCGATGTCAGCCTCTGGGACAACGGCCGCGACAATGCCGCCGAACTGCGCCGCATGATGGCCGTCCGCAAGGCGGCGCTGGCGCGCTTCGGCGAGAACGCGATTCGCCGCGGTCGGCCGCTGGCCAGCCTCGAGGAAGCGCTGGTGCCGCTGTACCTGTATCACCGCTATCAGATCGACGCGACCGCGAAAGCGCTCGGCGGCCAGCGTTACGTCTATGCCCTGCGCGGCGATGGTCAGACGCCGGTGCAGGCGGTGCCCGCGGCCGAACAGCAGCAGGCGCTCGATGCCTTGATCGAGACCTTGCAACCGGCGGCCTTGAGCTTGTCGCCAGCCTTGCTGGCGCTGCTGCCACCGCGGCCGCCGGGCTGGCCGGCGACGCGTGAACTGTTCGCCCGCAGCACCGGCTTGACCTTCGATGCCACGGCTCCAGCGGTTGCCGCGTCGACCTTGACCATCAACGCCCTGCTGCAGCCGGAACGCGCCGCGCGGCTCGTGCAGCAGCGCGCGGGGGACGGCAACCTACCGGGTTTCGAAGCGGTCACCGATCGGTTGATCGCAGCCAGCTTCGATGGCCGCGCGACGAATAGCATCGACAAGCAAATCCTCCACGCGCAACAGTTGATCGTTGTGCAGAAGCTGATCGCGCTAGCTGGCAAAGGCAGCAGTCCAGCCGTGCGCGGGGTCGCGTTAGTGAAATTGGAGCAGTTGCTGAGTCGCTCAGCCGCCCGTCGTCCCCAACCTGATCCGGAGTCCGCTGGCCAGACCCTGCTGATCGCCGACCTGATCCGCCGCTTCCAGTCGGCCACCGACCCGGCAGCGGGTGCCTTGCCGGAACCGACGCTGCCGGCCGGACCGCCGCTCGGCGATTAGGGTGGTCGTCCCGGGTCGGAGGTTCCTCTGTCTGCGGGGGCCACGTAGACTGCGCGACTGCCACGGTCGAAGCCCATGAACGAATCCGATCCATCCGAATCCGCCAAGCCGCGCCGCAAGGGTCCCACCAAGGGGATCTACCTGCTGCCGAACCTGTTCACGACCGGCACCTTGTTCGGCGCGTTCTACGCGATCGTGTCGTCGATGAACGGCAATTTCGATCAGGCGGCGATCGGCATCCTGTTCGCGATGATTGCCGACGCGCTCGATGGCCGCATCGCGCGGATGACCAATACCTCCACCGATTTCGGCAAGGAGTACGACTCGCTGTGCGACATGGCGGCGTTCGGCATCGCTTCGTCGATCGTCGTCTACGCCTACAGCCTGCGCTTCCTGTCTGACTACCAGTGGCTGGGCGGCAAGCTGGGCGGCGTGCTGGCAATGACCTACGCCACCTGCGCAGCACTGCGCCTGGCCCGCTTCAACGTGCTGGCCGCGATCAAGGGCAGCAGCAAGGATTTCTTCGGCCTGCCGAGCCCGGCTGCTGCAGCGGTGGTGGTGTTCTTCGTCTGGACCGCGTTCAGCTATGACCTGAGCGGGCTCGATGTACTGATTCCGGCCAGCATCCTGACCCTGGGCAGCGCGCTGCTGATGGTGTCGTCGATCCGCTACAACAGCTTCAAGAAGATCAACCTGGCCGGCCGCATGCGCTTCATGTCGTTCGCCGCGGTGATCGGTGTGCTGGCGCTGGTTTCGATCAATCCGCCGCTGATCCTGTTCCTGATCTTCTTCGCGTACGCGATGTCCGGTCCGGTGACCACCGTGCTGCGCCGGATGCGCAACAAGCCGGCGCCGGTCTGAGGAGGCCATGTCCATGCAGCGTCTGAAAATCGATTACGTCTCCGATATCGCCTGCCCCTGGTGCGCGATTGGCCTGGGTGGCTTGATTGCCGCGGTCGATCGTCTGGCCGGCAAGCTCGAAGTCGAGCTGACCTTCCAGCCGTTCGAGCTGAACCGCAACATGCCGCCCGAAGGCGAGAACCTGGGCGAGCACATGGTCGCCAAGTACGAGCTGACCGCGGCCCAGATCGCCGAGAACAACGCGCAGATCACCGCACTGGCGGCAGAAGCCGGTTACGTCTTCAACCTGACGCGCGACAGCCGGATCTGGAACACCTTCGATGCCCACCGGCTGATGTACTGGGCCGAGTCGCACGGCGATCCACTGATGCTGCAGAACTTGCTGTTCAAGGACAATTTCACCGATCAGCGCAGCATCTCCGACCACGCCGTGCTGGCCGAGATCGCCGTCGAAGCCGGCCTCAACGGCGAGCGCGCGAAGGAAATCCTGGCCTCGGAAACCTATCTCGACGAAGTCGACGAGCGCATGAAGCTGTGGCTGTCGAAAGGCATCCGTGGCGTGCCGGCGATCATCATCAACGACCGCCACATCATCGAAGGCGGGCAGTCGTCGGCAGTCTTCGAGCAGGCCTTGCTGCAGATCGCGGCGTCGTCGGCCGAGCCGGCCTGAGCACGGCCGCAAGCCACCGACGGCAGCCCGAACACGACGCGCGGCAATAACGCGCGCTTGGCGAGCGGCCCGTGGCTGGTCTATCATTCGCGCACCATGCAAGCCCGCACCAGCTCCCAGATGTTCTTCGCACCGACGCTGTTCGGTCGCGAGCTGCTGCTTGCCCTTCGACTGCTGCCGTAAGGCAGACCATCGAAATTCGCCCGTCCGGGGGCTAGTACCGGAAAAAGAGCCTGAACGTCCTGTCCCAAACCGATACATCCCTGTATCGGATTGTTGAACGACGGCTATTCGCCGTCGGAAATCCAAACACTGTATTTGCGAGAACCCCATGAAAGACCAGCTCATCATTTTCGACACCACCTTGCGCGATGGCGAACAGTCGCCCGGCGCGGCCATGACGCTCGACGAAAAGGTTCGTATTGCGCTGGCGCTGCAGAAGTTGAAGGTCGATGTCATCGAAGCCGGGTTCGCGATCGCCAGCCCCGGTGACTTCGCTTCCGTGCAAGCCGTGGCCCGCGCGGTCAAGGAATCGGTTGTCTGTTCTTTGGCCCGT
This sequence comes from uncultured Nevskia sp., assembly GCF_903885465.1. Taxonomy (GTDB): domain Bacteria; phylum Pseudomonadota; class Gammaproteobacteria; order Nevskiales; family Nevskiaceae; genus Nevskia. The sequence goes on along the minus strand of NZ_CAISIQ010000084.1, from coordinate 9,318 downwards.
GCCAATGCCGGTGATATCACCCGCGCCGGTGAAGCCTTGCAGCCCGCGGCGCGCAAGCGCATCCACACCTTCATCGCGACCAGCGCGATCCATATGGAGAAGAAGCTGCGCTTGACGCCGGATCAGGTCGTCGAGAACGCAGTCGGCGCAGTCAAGCTCGCGCGCACTTTCACCGATGACGTCGAGTTCTCCGCCGAGGACGCCGGCCGTTCCGACATCGATTTCCTCGTCCGCATCTTCGACGCGGTGATCAAGGCCGGTGCCACCACGCTCAATGTGCCGGACACCGTCGGCTACATGATTCCGAGCCTCTGGGGCGAGCGCTTCAAGACCTTGATCGAGCGGGTACCGAACGCCGACAAGGTGATCTGGTCGACGCACTGCCACAACGATCTCGGCATGGCCGTCGCGAACTCGCTCGCCGCGGTGATGAACGGCGCGCGCCAGGTCGAGTGCACGATCAACGGCCTCGGCGAGCGTGCTGGCAATGCCGCGGTCGAAGAAATCGTCATGGCGATCCGCACGCGCCACGACATCTTTCCCGTCACCACCCGTGTCGATGCCACACAGATCGTGCCGTGCTCGCGCCTGGTCTCGAATATCACCGGCTATCCGGTGCAGCCGAACAAGGCGGTGGTCGGCGCCAATGCCTTCGCGCATGAGTCCGGCATCCACCAAGACGGCGTGCTCAAGCATCGCGAGACCTACGAGATCATGCGCGCCGAAGATGTCGGCTGGTCATCGAACAAGTTGACCTTGGGCAAGTTGTCCGGCCGCAGCGCTTTCCGCGCCCGGCTCGACGAACTCGGCTACCAGTTCAAGTCCGATGCCGAACTCGCCGAAGCGTTCGCGCGCTTCAAGGACCTCGCCGACAAGAAGCAGGAAATCTTCGATGAGGACTTGCAGGCCTTGGTCACTCAGACCGAGCAGGCCCGCTCCGAAGAGCGCGTGACCTTGCAGTGGCTCGAAGTGACGTCGAAGACCGGCACCAAGCCCTTGGCCAAGGTGGCCTTGGCGGTCGATGGTGAAATCCGCGAAGTGCAGGCGCTCGGTGACGGTCCGGTCGATGCCGTGTTCGCGGCGATCGAGCAGCGGGTTGGCACTGGCGCCAAGTTGCTGCTCTATTCGGTCAATGCCATCACCACCGGCACCGATGCCCAGGGCGAAGTCACCGTGCGCCTGAGCAAGGATGGCCGCGTGGTCAATGGCTTGGGTGCCGATACCGATATCGTCATTGCTTCGGCGAAGGCTTATCTGAACGCGGTCAACCGCCTCGAGATCCCGACCAGCCGCGCGCATCCGCAGCATGCGGAATTCGCGGCGATGCCCTGATCGACAGGGCAATCGGCAATTGATTGCGAGCAGCACGAACCCCGGCTACGGCCGGGGTTTTCTTGTCAGCGAATCTCCGCTGGCGCTGGGGTCGGCACGGTAAAGTAGCGCCATGCATAGCCAACGCCGCGCCCGCCTGCTGAAAGCGCTGGACCTCGAGGTCTGGATGCGCCGTGGCGCCCCACAGGCTGTCGCGGCGGACACGGCGTCGGTGCTCGATGCGCCGTCGATGGCCGATTACGACCAGCCGGAAGCGGATGTTCCGCCCGCGCCAGCACCGCGGACGATCGCGCCACGTCCGGCGCCGCGGCCACAGCCGCCACCGCTGCTGCTCGTCGAACCGGAACCTGTCGCACCGCCTTATGTGGCTCCGGCAGACTGGGACGGCCTCGCCGCAGCCGTCGCCAGTTGCACGCGCTGCAAGCTGTGCAAGACCCGGACGAAAACGGTGTTCGGTGTCGGCCCGCAGGATGCCTCGCTGCTGGTGATCGGCGAGGGCCCCGGTGCCGATGAAGACCAGCGCGGCGAGCCTTTCGTCGGCAAGGCTGGCAAGCTGCTCGACGAGATGCTGAACAGCATCGGCCGCGCACGCGCCAGCAATGCCTACATCGCCAATGTCGTGAAGTGCCGGCCGCCCGGCAACCGCGATCCGGAATCCGATGAAGTGGCCGCCTGCCGGCCGTTCCTCGATCGCCAGATCGAACTGATCCAGCCCAAACTCATCCTGGCGCTGGGGCGTATCGCCGCGCAGCGCCTGCTTGGCTCCGATGCACCGCTGTCGAAATTGCGTGGACCGCTGCACGTCTATGGTCCGGTAAAGACGCCGGTGCTGATCAGCTATCACCCGGCTTATCTGCTGCGCTCGCCGGGTGAGAAGGCCAAGAGCTGGCTCGATCTGAAGCGCGTGCATCAACTGCTGGCCAAGTCTGAAGCGGCCGTCCGCTGATCGGCTCTCCTCTATTTCATCCGAACATCCTGCCGTGAGCGCTTTGCCGAAAGATGCCAAAGATGTCTGGGCGATCCTGCCGATGCAGGTGGCGCTGCTGCCTCAGGTGCTCGAGATCGAGCGCCGCGCCTACGAGTTTCCCTGGACCGAAACGATCTTCAAGGATTGCCTGAAGTCCGGTTACAGCGCCTGGGTGCTGGCTGGCGATGACGGCCGTCTCGCCGGCTATGCGCTGATGAGCATGGCCGTCGACGAGGCCCACGTGCTGAATCTCTGCATCGATCCGTTCCAGCAGCGGCGCGGCTTCGGCCTGAAGCTTCTCAAACACCTGATGAAGATTGCGCGTGCCGCGCAGGCGTCGATCGTGCTGCTGGAAGTGCGCAAGTCGAACAAGGCGGCGCTGAAGCTGTACGAGGGAATCGGCTTTGCGCGGATCGGCGTGCGCAAGGCCTATTACCCGGCGGCGGGCGGTCGCGAGGACGCGCTGGTACTCGGCTTCGACATCCTGTGATCGATGCCGTGATTCAGGCCGCGTGCGCCTGATGTCGCGACGCACGCTGATCATCCTGCTGGCGGGTCTGCTGATCGGCGCCGCGGGCATGGCCTTGTTGAACCGCTTTCTGCAGCCGGCTTCGATCAAGCCCATTGCCGGCAGCTCGGTCGCCGCGCATGAATCCAAGTCTGAAGTCGCGCCGAACGCGGACGCGATCTGGGCGATCAGTCTGGTTCGCGCCCGGCCCGGTCAGCGCGAACGCTTGTTGCGTTTCCTGCGGGCGAACTGGCTGGCGCTGGATGCGCTACTGCTGGAGCAAGGCCGGATCAGCGGCTATCGCCTGCTCGAAGCCGATGTCGTTACGGGGGTGATCAACGACAGCAAGCGCTGGGACTATGCGGTGATCCTCGAATACCGCGATCGTCAGGCAATGCAGGATTTCGTTCCGGCCTATCTCGCGCTGCTGAAGGCGCGGCCGCAGGTGCGGATCGACGGACTGGTGTTCGCCGATCTCGGCGAAGTGGTGCAACAGCAGGTCGCAAGGCCGCTCGGGGACGAAGATGAGTAAGCAGCGACGCAGCGCGCAATGGGCCTGGGCGTTCAACGACTGGGCCAACTCGGCCTTCGCGACGACGGTGCTGGTCGGCTTCTTTCCGATCTTCTTCAAGCAGTACTGGGCGACGGAAGTCGACGCCACCGATGCCACTTTGTATCTCGGCCTCGGCAACTCGGCCGCTGCGTTGATCGTGATGCTGATCTCGCCCTGGCTCGGCGCGCTGGCTGATCGCCTTGGTGCTGCAAAACGCTTCCTCGGCGTGTTCACCGTGCTCGGCGCGTTGGCGACCTTCACTTTGGCCTTCATCGGCGCCGGCCAGTGGCATGTGGCGATCGTGGTGTTCGCGCTGGCCTCGATCGGCTTCTTCGGCAGCCTGACTTTCAACGATGCGTTGCTGGTCAACGTCGCCACGCCCGAGGAAAGCGACCGCGTGTCCTCGTTCGGCTACGGCCTCGGCTATCTCGGCGGCGGCCTGCTGTTCCTGATCAACGTGGCAATGGTGCTCAAGCCGGAAGTCTTCGGCCTGGCCGACAAGGTGGCCGCAACCCGCGCCGCGTTCATCAGCGTGGCGCTGTGGTGGCTGCTGTTCTCGATACCGCTGTTCCTGCGGGTGCCGGAAACCCGCAACGCCAACCAGCAGCCGTTCGGCTGGCGCGAGATTTTTGCCACCGTCCGCCAGATCGCCCAGCACCGCCCGGTATGGATGTTCCTGCTCGCGTACTTCCTGTACATCGACGCTGTCGGCACCCTGGCGCAGATGGCGGTCGATTTCGGACTGAATCTTGGCTTCGCTTCCGACAGCCTGATCAAGGCGCTGCTGATCGTGCAGTTCGTCAGCTTTCCGGCGGCGATCGGCTTCGGCTATCTGGCGGACCGCATCGGCACCAAGCGGGCGATCTACCTCGGCTTGTCGGTCTACATCGCGGTAACGATCTGGGGCTACTTCATGCAGACCGAAGCCCAGTTCTACCAGATGGCCGCCGCGATCGGCCTGGTGCAGGGCGGGGTACAGTCTCTGAGCCGTTCGTACTTCGCGCGGCTGATTCCGCCCGAGCAGGCCGGCCAGTTCTTCGGCTTCTACAACATGCTCGGCAAGTTCGCCGCAGTGCTCGGGCCCTTGGTCGTCGGCATCGTCGCCGCTACCACCGGCAATCCGCGGCTATCGATCTTGGCGCTGATCGCGTTCTTCATCATCGGCATCGTGCTGCTGGCGCGGGTGCCGGAGCCAGTGTCGAAGCCGGTTGAGTGATGAATCCGGCACAGCCTCCGGATCGTCTGACGATCCGGAGGCTGTGCCTCAAGCACGTACGCTGAACCGCGAACCTAGCGCTCGTAAGCGCCAAGATCGCAGGCTGCGATGTGATCGCCATTGCCGTCGCGCGGACGCGTGACCCGGCGCTGATCGGTGCTCGGGCAGGAGCCGACGGCGGCATCAATCGCGATGCTGCCGGGCTTGAGCGCGAAAGTCGGGGATTGCCAGCCGTTCAACGCCAGCGGCTGCAGCACGGTCACGAAGGTGTCGGCATTGAGGACCAGCAAGGTGGTTGCGCAGTTGCCGGAGTCAGCTCCGCGCAAGAGACCGCTCTGCACGAACTGGGTGCCTGACCCTTCGTTCAGGCAGTTCTGATCGCGCTGATCGACGCCGTTCTCGGGATCCGCGACCAAGCCATTGCCGGCGATGATGCTGTTGCTGATCGAGATGCGGCCACGGTTGGTCAGGCCATAGACCGGGTTGCCGGCGATGGTGACGTTGACCAGCCGCGCCGACGCCGTCGGCCCGTCGTAGCGGCCGCCGTTCTCGATGGCGGCGGTGCTGCTATAGGGCTCGCCGTTGGTGTTGCCGCTGACCGTGCTGTTTTCGAGCCGCAGCATGCCGTTGCCGAGGTTGAGAATGCCGCTCTGGTGGGAGATCTGGTGGATCGGCTTGCCGTCGGCGCCACAGGGATACTCGCCGTCAAAGTAGACCACGTGCGTATCCGGGGTTCGAGTGACATCGCCGGCCATCGTCAGGCTGGAAATCAGCGTCCCTCTGCGTACCTGTCGCTGCGAATCGACATACGGTACCTCGCGCATGACGAGGAACCCACCCACGACCTGGATAAAATAGCCCTCGTCGCGCAGGCGCTTCAAATCGGGACTAAGACTTATCGGTTTTTGTGACATTGAAGATTGTCCCCTTGTGCTTCACTTCGACGGAACCACCGGGTCCAAGCTCGCCCGCGTGAGGTTTCGACTCGGCGTGGCGGTAGGTCATCGCAAAGACAATGTTCGGCCCATGCGGTCCCGGGAATGCCAGCTGCACCACCTGCTCGAACGTGACGTGGGCGGCGGGCACCGTTTCGGAACGCGAGTTCACGATGATTTCGTAGGTGCGCACCGGCTTTGGGCCGGTAACGAAGCGCTCGATCCCTGGTGCGGTCAGATCGACCAATTCGGTTGGCTCGACCAGCCGGTTCGTGCCGCCGCGGACTTCGAGAAAAACCGCCTCGTGCGGTCCGACCTTCCCCAGCGTATAGAGGACCGCACCGCTGACGGTGGGCTTGCCCCAAGCCAGCTGGTGGTCGTTCAGGGTCAGCTTGAAGTCGCGGTCGGTCAGGAACGCGATGAAGCGCTCAGCGCCTCGGGCGCGAAGGTCGAAAGGTTCTTCGGGGCGAACATCCTCGAAGTCACCCGTCGGAAGCACGGCGAAGAGGCTGTAGCCGGCCCGCGGGTCGACCCCCGCGGCAGCGAGGATCTGGCGCCCGAGCGGCACAGGATCAGCAAGGGTGAGCGAGCGAAAGTTGGCGTCGCCCTGAGCGTATTGGATGCGGTAGCCACGGGCTGTCCGTAGCGGCCGACCTTCGCGCACGGCAGTGCCCACGTCGTCGAATTCAGGTATTTCGTTGGAGGCCATGATAGTTTTGTCGTTAAAGCTGGGCGGGATATTCCGCCATTAACGACTCAATCGCTGCCACCACCGCCGCCCGGTAAGTTTCCCTAGAATTTCTTGCGCAGAGCTCCGGCCGGTGTCGGCCCGCATATGAAGAATGCCGGACACCCCGGGCAGACCCGCGCAGAGGGTTTCGTGGGAAAGCGCCCGCGGCGAATATCATGGAGAAAGCCTTTCAGCTTCTCCTCGCGGTTCTGCAGTTCCCTTGGGGACAATGATAGGGGCTGCGCAACCTGGTCGGATAGGTAGACGAGTTCGACGATGGCTCCCGGGAAAGCCGCGCGAGCGGCCAAGACAAAGGCCGCGGCGCCCACATCCTTGTCGTCCGTTGACCGCTGGTGCCCGGTGCGCACGCTGCGGAGGGTCCGTACGCCGTCTGACCTGAAAAGCACGTCATCAGGTCGAACGATGATTTCCTCCTCCCCGAAGGTCAGGCTCAGGGCGGTGGGCGCCTCCGGCGTCTGCCCTTGCCGAATCGAGGCAAAATAGCGCAGCATGCTCAGGGCAAAAGTCCGGTAATCGCCCTCGTAGCCGTGACCGGACAGGCCGTGGACCGCAAATGCCGCGGTGACTCTGCCGGCCAGTTCGGCCTCGCTCACGCTCGTGCCATCGGCGACAATTTCCTGGAAAACCGTGCGAATCGCATCGTGCATCTGCATGAAAGCCGTCGCGGTTCGGCGTCCGCCTACTTGCAGAATGTGCGTGTAGAAAAAGCGCTTGGGGCATTTTTCGTAGAGCGCGATCTGCTGCGCGCTGAAACGTAGGCCGCCATTGATCGTGAGTTCGATCTCGGCCATTTCCGGCGCCAGGGGCAGGCTTCGAACCGGTGTCACAATTCTTCGAGTCAGGCCCGCGCCGAGCCGGTCGAGGAACGGAGACAGCGGTCGCTTCGATCCCGCGGAGTTCTTGGTCGGCGCGTAAAGGAATAAGCGATCGCGGGCGCGCGACAATGCTACGTAGAAAAGACACTCCTGTTCTTCCGCGTGACCCAGGCGGAAAACCTCTAGGCCGCTGCCGGCGCCGTTCGCGACCAGGCCGTCAGGTGGCGGGCACGGCGGCGGAATCGCCGGCCGGGGAAGCGTGCCGGCGTTGAGACCGGTCAAATGCACCACCGGAAACTCCAACCCCTTCGCCCCGTGGAACGTCATCAGGCGAACGGCGTCAAGTCCTTGAGCGGCGGTCGGGAGCTGGCGCAGGTCACGGTCATCACCCAATCGCAGGAGACGGCGGATGCGGTCAAGGAGGCGCTGGATCGGAAGCCCCGTTCCGGTGGGCTGCGAGCGGACAAAGTTCATCAGTTGCCAAAGCGCGATTCCCTTGGACTGGTCCGCGATCTTTGGCGACGTGGCGAGCCGTGCGGCGATCCGCGTCCGGTCAAGTAGAACTGTGGTCAGCACCATCCACGGAGAGGAATCCGAGTCAAATCCGTCCAAAGCCGCGGCCAGTCGGACCACGGCCGCCCGACCATCCGGAGAGAGCACTCCGGTCAGGACCCGATTATGTAACCACGCGCCAGGCGAAATCTCGTGGTTGCGGAGATCGTCCAGCACCACCGCCACGTCTGCGAATGGCATCGCAAACTCCGGCCAACAGGCTAGCCGGACCAATCCCATGGCCCGCTGGTCAACCAGGACCGAGAGCAAGGAAAGTAGACCTTTGACCTCAGGCCGTTCGAACAGGCTGCCGAGGAAAAGCACGGGCAGGCCGAGCCGTTCCAGATCCTGCCCGAGGTCCGAGAGCGCTTCGTTGCCTGTACATAGCACGGCCTGATCACGGTAGTTGTGACCAGCAAGGTGCATCTCCTCAATCGCCTCGGCCACTGCCACCGGCTGTTGTTCAGCCTGGTCCACCGTTCGCAGCTCGGGCTGCAGTCCGCTCACGCCCCGGTCCGCAGTCAGTCTGCTGCCCACCTGGCCCGTTTTCATCCGCGCGGAAAAAGTGGAAAAGGCAGCCACCACCTCGGCGAAGGAACGATAGTTTCGCTCCAGCTGCCCCCGCACGCCGCCCGGAAAATCCTCCCGCCCAAATCGCGCCAGATTGAATGACGAGGCTCCACGAAAGCGGTAAATCGATTGTTTGGCGTCTCCTACCGCCCAGAGGTTTTCTCCGGCACCCCGCAACGCGACCAGCAGCCGCACGCTGCTTCGGTTCACGTCCTGATACTCGTCGACAAGCACGTGGTCATACTGGGCTTGGCAGTGCGCGCGAATCGCGGCGTTGCCTTCGAGCAGTCGAACGGGCAGCGACACCAGATCGCCGAAGTCGATGCAGTTTGCCCGGCGTTTCAGCGCCTCATAGGCGGCGTACACCCGCGCGACTTCCGCGGCCTTCTCCGCGGCGACCCGCTCCTCGTCGCTCTTGGCCTTCTGCCGCATGCGCTCGGCCAGCTCCGCATACGATTTCTCATCCACCACCTCGTCCTTGGCGCGCGAGATCGCAGCGAGGAGGTCGGCGATCACCTGTGTTGGATCATAGAGATTGCGATAATGAACCAGCCCGAGCCGAGGGAACTCCTGTTCGAGGAGTTCGACCGCTTCCGTCCGGTCCAGCAAGCGCGGATCCGCGAGCAGACCCAGTTCGGCGTGGAAGCGCCGGACTAAGTCGAGACCGAAGGCGTGAAACGTTCCGATCCACATTGCCGCGGAGGCGTCCTTGTGCTGGATCGCGATCCGCTCAACCATCTCGGCTGCCGCCTTGTTCGAAAAGGTCAGAAGCAGGATCCGGCGCGGGTCGACGCCATCTGCCAGCAAGCCCGTGACCCGCGTGGCCAGCGTCTGTGTTTTGCCCGTTCCAGGCCCGGCCTCGAGCAGATACGCTAGCCCACGGTGCCCCGCGGCATCGCGCTGCCGCGGATTGGGCGGGCGCTCAACCTGCAGCCCACCGTTTTTTGGCACGATTGGCGGCAGAAGCAGCGCGTCCAGTAGTTGTTGCGCGACCACTTCGATCGGAGCGCCATACCGTTCCGCAATAGCCGAAACGGTCATATTGTCCTCCACGTGGAGCTTCCGCACCACCGGGCGGGGCAAAAGGAACTCGCGCGCGAACAGGTCCATCTGGATCTC
>NZ_CAISIQ010000083.1 GCF_903885465.1 uncultured Nevskia sp. | reverse complement strand
GGCTTCGGTGCCGTTCACTACTTCGATGAAGACGGCTGGCGTGACAACTCGCCGAGCCGCCTGGTGCAGGGCTTCGGCCGCGGCGACTACCGGCTCGATTTCGGCACCATCACCGCCAGCGCGCTGGTTTCCGAGAACCGCCTGATCGGCAACGGCCTGGTGCCGATCGAACTGTTCCGCGACGACCATTCGGCGGTATTCACCTCGCCGGACGAAACCCGCAACCGGGCTTCGCAGATCAATCTCTCCGGCCTGTTCGATCTCACCGACAAGACCAGCCTGACCACCCAGGTCTATCGCCGGGACAGCCGCCGCAAGAGCCTGAACGGCGATGCCTATGACGACTTCGACGAGTTCTTCTTCAGCGGCAATCAGGCCAACAGGGAGATCACCAATCCTGACGACCCGGTCTGCCGCTATGCCGATGTCGATGGCGACGGCTTGCGCGACACCGTTACCGGCGGCGGCTTCCAGCCACCCCTGAACGATCCGTTCCTCGAAGGCCTGTGCAGCAACGTCCGCCGGCTGGGCACGGCGCGCAACGGCGCCTATGGCCGCAATCCGGTAACCGGCGAGACCGGCACCGCTTCCGGCGTCGTCGAAGGCACGCCGAACGGCGTCTACACCCGCACCCGTGTTGGCCAGCTGACCTACGGCGGCGCGTTGCAATGGAACCTGAATCTCGACGATCACAAGCTGCTGATCGGCGCTTCGTACGACGACAGCAAGGCCACTTATCGCGCCACCCAGCAGCTGGCTCTGATCGACGACAACCGCCGCGTCTACCTCGATCCGGACAACATCGATCCGCTGTATTACGCCGCCGCCAACCCGCTGACCATCAATGCCTTCAACGGCACGTCGCGGACCTGGAGCGCCTATTTCAGCGAAACCTGGAGCGCCCGCGACAATCTGTTCGTGACCCTGTCGGCCCGCTACAACATCAACAAGGTCGACAACCAGGTCACCGCGCGGATCGGCGAAGACATCCACGAAGTCCTGAACCGCGAGCCGACGTTCATCCTCTGCCCGAGCAATGATCTGGCTTCCTGCCCGGACACGCTCGGGCCGATCATTCCCAACAACCTGGCGCGTGAAGCCCAGGATGTGACGCGGGAGAAGTTCGGCTTCTACTCGTTCAATCCCTCGTTCGGCCTGAACTGGCTGCCGATCCCGACGGTGAACCTGTACGCCAATGTCAGCCGCGGCGCGCGGGCGCCGTCGGTGATCGAACTGGGCTGCGCCTATGACCCGACCCTGGTCCAGACCACGCCTGGCTTCATCGACCCGGTCACCGGCGTCTACGTGCCGCCGCAAACCGCGCCGCGCAGCCAGGTCGGCCCGACCTGCGCGCTGCCCACCGCCTTGTCCGGCGATCCCTATCTGCCGCAGATCCGTTCGCTGTCGGCCGAAGTAGGGGCTCGCGGGCAGGTGTTCGGCGTCTGGGAATGGAATGCCAGCGTGTTCCGCACCGATCTGAAGGACGACATCTACTTCGCCGGCGCTTCACCGACGCGCAGCTTCTTCGACACCATCGACAAGACCCGTCGCGAAGGCTTCGAGCTCGGCATCAAGGGCAGCGCCGGACAGTTCGATCTGCGTGCCAGCTACTCGCTGACTTCGGCGACCTTCGAGTCCGAGTTTTATGTGCTAAGCCCGAACAATTCGAGTGCCGATTTCAATCAGAACTCGACGCCAGGCAACGTGCTGTCACCGACCGCCGATGCCAACAACGGCCGCGGCACCTTCAGAGCGATCCGCATTGATCCCGGCGCATTGCTGCCCGGCGTGCCGCTGCACAACCTCACCGCCGGTATCGACTGGCGTCTGACCCGGGCTTTCAAGCTGGGCCTCAGCGCGATCGCCCATTCGCGCTCCTTCGTGCGCGGCAACGAGAACAACGCCCACCAGCCGGAAGGCACTGATCAGATCACCGACGGCTTCGGACCGGTCGTCTCCAACGGCAGCCAGTTCACCGGCGGCCGGCCGTTCACCGAGAAGGGCTATGTGCCGGGTTACGCGGTCATCAACTTCGATGCCTCGTACCAGTTGCCGAAGGGCTTCACGGTGTTCGCAAGAATCACCAACCTGTTCGACCAGACCTACTACAGCGCTGGCCGGCTTGGCGTGACGCCGTACACGCCGAGCGTCAACGGCGCGATCGGCCCCGGCGGCTTCAACTACAACTCGAACGAACACCAGAACACGACCTTCGTGGGTCCCGGTGCACCGCGCGGATTCTTCGGCGGGGTTTCGTATCAGTTCGGCAAATCCTGAAACAGCTTTCCAACGGCGGATGCCGTTCATCCAGAACGGCGTCGACAGACCTGCGTGTGTAACGAGGAGACGACGATGAAGAACAAGCAATGGTTGGGCGCCAAGCTGGCGCTGACGAGCATCGGCCTGGCGGCTGCGGCAATGCCGGCACAGGCGGCGTTCGAAACGATCACCGACAGCGGCACCACGGTCCTGAAGCTCTGCCAGGGCACCGAAGCGAACCGCAACCCCACCACCGGCGTCTGCAAGGTCACCGGCAATTTTCCGACCGGCAGCACACCCGGCACCTTTCCGGGCTTGAGCGGCAGCAACTGGGCCGTCTATGCGACCAACAACAACCAGGCAGTGATCGCCAACGGCACCACGATCGGCAACCTGGACGACCGCATCTGGCGCAACGGTTCAACCACCGAATACGTGTTCGGCTTCCGGCTGCAGATGGTCAACACGCTGTGGACGCCGCCGTCAGGAACGTGCCCCAGCACCACGCCGACCTACTTCGAAGTCAACGACATGTTCCGCAACGGCTTCACCGGCCGTACCGGCTTGCAGATCGCTTACCGGCAGGGATCGGCCGAGGAAGGCGCCTGGTTCTCCGGGCGTACCAACCAGGGTCTCAACGAGTACGCGAGCTCACCGGAAGGCCTGAATCCCGCGCGTAGCGCCGATTGGGTGAACTTCCGGACCGACGTCAACATCGACGATCCGGATTCCCTGAGCAACGCCAATTCGGCGTGGATGTTTGTGCGCGTGACCTTGTCCACGGCACCGAGCAGCAGCGCCGTCGCCAATGCCATTCGCCTGTCGGAGGGCGGCGAAGAAGGCCAGTGCAAGTTCTCGATCAACCTGAACGGCCTGAAGCCATAAAGCCAGCCTGAGGATCCAGCCGACAACGGGTACGGGAACCGAATCGACGCCCGTACCCCTTGTCGGCCGCAGTGCCAAGGCTCGAATAAAGCATTCGATTACCGACGGAGGACGGGTGCTCATACGGAGCCTCGTCGACTTCCGTCCTGCAACAGGGGAGATGTCATGAAACAGCATGTGCGCAGTTTGTTGAGCCTCGGCGCCGGCCTGGGTCTGGGCCTGGCGGCGGCACCGTCGTTCGCAGGCTTCGAAGTTCTGACCACCGCCGGCACGCCGGTGCTGAAGGTCTGCCAGGGGACGGAGTCCAATCGCAATCCGACCGATGGCGTCTGCGAAGTCACCGGCGCGTTCCCGACCACCACCAATGGCGTTCGCACGTTCCCGGGCCTGGGCGGCAACACCTGGGCGCTGTACGCATCGAACAACAGCCAGGCGGTGATCGCCAACGGCACCGAAGTGGGCCGTCTCGATGACCGCATCTGGCGCCGCGGCACGACCACCGACTACGTGTTCGGTATTCGCATCACCTTGAACAATCGGCGCTGGCAGCCGCCGCTCGCCACCTGTGGTGCGGAAGATCCGGACTTCTTCGAGG
>NZ_CAISIQ010000082.1 GCF_903885465.1 uncultured Nevskia sp. | reverse complement strand
TGCAGCCGCTTCGTCAGGCCTTGCTGGATCAGGGCGAAGCCGAGGGTCGTTTGAAGGACATCCGATGGTTGCTGCGCGTGATGTTCGAGCCGAACTACCGGCTCTATCGCGATCAGAAGCACATCAACTACATGAAGCTGCATGCCGCCTACATCACGACGCACCGCCCCCGGGGTGTGCTGCATCCGGTGGATACGGACTCTCCCAACTGCGTCGCCTTCCGTCGTGCCATCGAGCTGATGGGGCAGCGGTTGTTTTTCCTTAACGAAAGCCGCCTGTGGTGGCGATTGGAAAGCGTGGGCGAGATGTTTCTCAGCACCTTCATTCAGCACTCGGTGCGCGATCAGGAACCGAACAAGAAAGAGCATCCGCCGCTCGACGAACTGTTCGAGGACTCGATCGAAATGATGGCTGCTGCGCTGTCCGCCATTCCGATGCGCTAACCGGCGAAAGACCGGCTTTACAAGCTACTGCAGCAAGAACCGTCTGCAACCGGAGCCGCTATCCGGCATCAGGAAGCGGACTTCGAAACTAGAGAGGAGGAGAAGCAATGACAATCGGCAACACACATACGATCTGGTTCGCAGACCCCGAGGGCGTGGATCTGAATCTGGTCGGCGGCAAGGGCGCCAATCTGGGCCGTATGACCCAGAAGGGCTTCGTGGTACCGCCGGGCTTCGTGGTGTCGACCACCGCGTACATGGCCCACATCGATACCCTGAAAGCGCAGATCGCGACCATGCTGGCGCGCATCAACTACGCCGACGCTTCCGCGCTCGACGAAGCGGTCGCGCAGATTCGCCGCCTGATCGTCGGCACCGACGTGCCGCCAGCGATCGCCGCCGAAATCATCCATTGCTACGCGAAGCTGGGCACCGATCTATACGTTGCAGTGCGCTCCTCAGGCACCGCCGAAGATCTGGATGGCGCCTCGTTCGCAGGCTTGCATGACACCTATCTCGACATCCGCGGCGACGAAGCCGTGATCGATGCCGTCAAACGTTGCTGGGCGAGCTTGTGGACGGCGCGCGCGGTTTCCTATCGCAAGACGCAGGGCTTCAACGCATTTCCGTCGATCGCGATCGTCGTGCAGCAGATGGTTGAATCCGAAGTGTCCGGCGTGATGTTCACCGGCAATCCGATCAACACCGCTACCGACGAGCTGATGATCAACGCCAGCTGGGGCCTCGGCGAAGCTGTGGTCTCCGGCATCGTCACTCCGGACGAGTACATCGTCAGCCACCGCAATCTCAAGGTGCTGCAGAAGACGCTGGGATCGAAGAAGGTCCGGATCGTTCGCGACATCGAGAAAGGCGTTGGCACCGTGCATCAGGACGTGCCGGATTCCCTGCGTGAGCTGTTCACCTTTACCGACGAACGCGTCGGCGAACTGGCAGACATCGGTCGCAAGGTGCAAGCCGCGTACGAAGGCATGCCGCAGGACATCGAGTGGGGCTACGCCAAAGGCAAGTTCTACGTGCTGCAATCACGTCCTGTCACCGGCGTTGATTTCTCCTGGGATGCCGACGTTACCGAATCGGTGCAGGGCAACAGCGATGCCGTGCCCTACGAGCAAATCTGGTCGCGCGTTTTCCCCGAGGAAATGTGGACTGGCGCAATCAGCCCACTGAGGTTCTCCTGGCGCTGCTGGGGCCTGAACCAGTGCCACAGCGTCGGCGTCCATGTCGCCGGCTATCCAGAGCAGGACTACACCACACGTCGCCTCTGGCGCTATTACAAAGGCGTGTCGTACTACAACGTCGAGGCCGATCGTCATCGCATCATTCAGTCGATCCCGCCACAACTACGGCCCGGCATGCTGCACAAGATTCCGAAGGCTTGGCACGAGGAAGTGCTGAGTGCTCCGTTCGACTGGGGCCGCTACATCGAATACTTCCTGCGTACCGAAACCCTGCGTCCGGACATGGGCTTCAACTGGCCGAGAGCGATCAAGGAAGACTTCATCGACAGCCCGGTCTATCGCGAAGCCACCCGTCCGCGCACCGTCGCCGAACGTGAAGCGATGTCGGACGAGGAACTGAAGAAGCATCTCGCGGAAGTCATCCGACTCGAGATCAGCTCGTACGATCCGCCTTGGTATGGTCTGCTCTGGTACATGGGCGATTCGCTGGGCTGGATCGGCTGGATCGCTGCAAACTGGTACACCGGTGATCGTCCGAACGTGTTCATGGACTTGATGACTGGCACGCGCAACGAGTGCATCACCGGTGTGGAGTCCTACGCTTCGTGGGAGCTGGCGAATTTTGTCTACAAGTCACCGGAACTGCGTGAGCTGTACCGCAAGTACCCGGACGAGCGCTTCTTTGATTTCGTCGGCCAATGCGTCGAAGGCCCGACCTTCCTGAAGAAGTACGCCGAACATGTTGCCAAGCGCGGTCATCGCGGACACCCGGATCGTGACATCTACTTCGATCGTCGTGCCGACAGCGTGATGGTCGACCTGCGCATGTTCGCCGGCCTGTTTGGCACGCCGGACCCGCGTATCCAAGAGCACCGCACTCGTGCGCGCCTCGAAGAATCGATCCAGCACGTCTACGACAATCTGGCCAGCCAGCCTCAGCTCGGTATCTTCAAAGCCAAGCTGTTCAAGTTCCTCATCGACTTCTCGCACAACGCGATCGAGTTTCGCGACAACGAACGCGAGGTCATGGACTGGTCGACTTACGACATCAAGATCTGCTTCGAGGAAGTCGGTCGTCGCTGCGTCGAACGTGGTCGCTTGAAGGAAATGAAGGAGTGCTACTTCCTGACCATGGAAGAGCTGTACGCGGTGCTCGCCGGTACGGCGAACATGAAGCTCACCCGCGCAAAGATCGACGCCCGCCGCAAGAACTTCAATGCCATGGACACCAAGTCCAAGCATCCTGCGCCGTTCATCGTCGCCGACCGTCCGGCGCCGATCGATCAGCCAGAAATCTCCGGTGACGGCGTGCTCCGCGGCAAGACCACCAGCACCGGCAAGGTCACTGGCACCGCGCGTGTGGTGCTTGAGCTGAACCAGATCGGCAAGGTCAAGCCGGGTGACATCCTGATCGTCCACGCCACGGATCCGGGCTGGACGCCGGTGTTCATGCTGATCAAGGGCATCGTGCTGGAAACCGGGGGCCTGATTTCGCACGGCGCGCTGCTTGCCCGCGAGTTCGGCCTGCCCGGCGTGCAGATCGAAGGCGCGCTGCAGCTTATTCCTGACGGCGCGAAGATCACGCTCGACGGCGACAACGGCCTGGTCATCATCCATGACGAGACCGACGAGCCGGCCGAAGGGTCGCTCGAAAAGGCTGCCTGAGGCTGCTTTCGTTCAGAGCTGAGTGAAGTTCGAGGGGCGGTGTGCGCGAGTGCATCGCCCCTCTTCCATGTGTGCCCGAGGACTATTCATGAAGCAGCGCCTGCAACACCGCGCATTTCCCGAGCTCGACGCCGTCAACGATGGTCGCCATGTGCTGCGCGATCTACCGCTGGAACGCGAGTCGATTTCCTACACTTTTGTGCTGCCAGACCATGATCTGGCGGCCTTCTGCTACACCTGGGTCAACAAGGACAGCAAGGCCGGCTCGGCCTTCGTCGTCTTCGGCGCCGGCACCGGAGGCAAGCCGATTGCCGAAGCGATAGACGGCATCGATGTGCCCGCAACGATGAACTTCGACGATTGGCGCGTCGGTGCCGTTCATCTGAAACACGACTTGAAGTTCAAACACGCCGAGATGATTCTTGAAGGCCAGGGCGCTCGCATCCATGCACATTTCGAGGCCTTCCACCCGCCATACGCCTATGGCTCGCACCCAGATGGCTGCCCGGACTACGCGGCTACCAACCGCATTGAACAGGCTGGCCGCGTGCATGGGACGATTCGTATCGGCGACAAGCACATCGATTTCCAATCTCTCGGCGCCCGCGATCACAGCTGGGGCACGCGAGACTGGCAGACGCCGCAGCACTGGAAGTGGCTGCACGCCCAGGCGGGCCCCGATCTCTGTGTGCACTTCTGGCAGTTCCAGGCCCGCGGCAAAATCGACCTTCGCGGCTATGTTCTGAAGGATGGCGTGATCGCCGAGATGGACGAAGTTGATGTGCGCTTCGATCATGACGCTCAGTTCAATCAGAAGAACATCGAGATCGAGATGTACGACACGCTCGGTCGCGTGACTCATCTGAAAGGCCTGCACTACGCCCACTTCCCTCTTGTTCCCGGTCCCCACACCACGCTGAACGAGGGCGCAATGCGCTGCGAAATCGATGGCCGCGCTGGCATGGGTTGGTCCGAGTTCATGTGGCCAACGAACTACCTGGAACATCTGCGCTTGCGAGCCGGCGCACCATGAAGCCTTCCGCCCCACTGCTGCAGCTGCCGCCGCTTGGCGCGGCGGCTCCTTGGACCGGTCTGGACCGCTGGCCACAGCGACCCGAGGAGTTCAGCTTCGTGCTGCTGTCTGATCGCACCGGGCTACCCAAGCCCGGGGTTTTCGAACGGGCCATTGCCGCCACCAACCTGCTGCGGCCCGATTTCGCGATCCAGATCGGCGACTGCATCGAAGGCTATACGCATCGCCCCGAACAGCTCGCAGCCGAGTGGGCCGAATTCGATGCGATGACCGCACCCTTGCAGGTGCCGCTGTTCCGTGTGCCTGGCAACCATGACGTCAGCAATCCGACGATGTCGGCTGACTGGCTGCAGCGCTACGGCGCATTGAACTATCACTTCCGATTCCGCGACGTGCTGTTCCTGGTGCTCAACACCCAGGACCCACCGCAGCGAGCTTCCGATTTCGCTGGCGTAGACCAGCCGGTGGATGGCGAAGAACCAGAGCGCGAGCTAGATCTCGGCAAGCTGCAACGCGAGCACGCAGCCGATCCTCGTGCATTTGCCAAACGAATCGAAGTGGCCATCGACAGCGAGGGCCCTCAGGCGGCGCACCTATCGGCCGAACAGGCGGACTGGGCCGCCAGCGTCGTGCGTGAACATGCGGATGTACGCTGGACCATCATCCTGATGCACATCCCGGCCTGGCAAGGCGGCCTCCATCCGGGGCTCGCCCAGATTCGTGACGCGTTAGCCGGTCGCCCCTACACGGCGTTCGCTGGGCATCTGCATAACTATCAACGCCGCGTGATCGACGGATTCGAACATATCCGCCTAGGCCCCACGGGCGGCTGTTGGGTGACCACCCGCGAAGCCGGAAATTTCGATCACATCAGCTGGGTGACGATGACTGCGCAAGGACCGCGTATCGCCAATCTGGTACTCGATGGCATTTTGGGTGCAGAAGGCGGTGAGTTCAGACCACAACCGATGTTTCCCGATTGATCCCATTTTTCCTCGGGCTCGGTTTCGAGATAGTGGTCTTGGTCATTGTTGACTGACATCTGAAGGTGAAACTCCCATCGCCTAACTGCGATAACGGCTGTTGTCAGCACTCCTTCGCCGAGTGTCCGCCATACAGCTGATACCTGCCCTTCCCTACCCTCGATAACGGCAGGTTGTCATTTGACACCCTCGTGCCCCGGCTGTGCGTCCCCTTAGCCGCCTATCGCGCTAGCGTAGCGAGTCGTCGCTGCATGACGACCATCGCACGTCTGATCGAGTCTTGGTCACCTCAAAGCCCAAGCAAATCAAATGAGGCGGGCTCCCGCGCAGGTAGAATTCGCGACCGGCCCAAACGTTAGCTCTGTAGGTAAACAATGTCGTTCCTTTCCCGCTTGTTTCGCAAAGCTCCGTCGCCTGTGGCAGCTGCCGCTTCAGTGCCCCCATCCGCATCATCCGCAAAGGCCGGCAGCGCTCTTCCCAAACCGAACGAAGCTGATCGCGGGCTGGCCGCTGCTGCCGAGGAGCGCGCATTGCAGGCAGCCATAGATTCTGGGGACGTTCCGGCGGTGGCACGGCTGGTGGTTGCGGGCACGTCGACCAAGGTTCGCCAGGCAGCGGCTCACGCGATCGAAGATCCGGACCTGCTGCGTCAACTCATTCGCGATGTCCGCGGTGGCAATGACAAGGGGGTCTACAAGATCCTGACGTCAAAGCGCGATCTGCTGATCGAGCAGAGCCGCAAGCTCGAGCAGTTGCTGGCCGAGGTCAATGCGGCTGCGGCAGCTCTTGAACGCCACAGCCAACGCGCGTACGACGCCTTGTATAGCTCGAACCTGGATCAGTTCGAGAGTCGCTGGGAAGCGGTGACCGAGCAGGCCGATCCAGAGCTGCGCGGCAGGGTTCAACAATGGCTCAGCCGCTCCCGCGAGACTGTTGCGGAACAGATGCGCCAGGCGGCGGCTCAGGCAGAACGTGACCTGACTGCTGCTAACGCCGCAGCAGCCGCGCAGCGCCTGCGCCAACAGGAGGTTCAGGCATCCGCTGAGGCTGAAACGGAGCAAGAACGGGTTCTCGAGCAGGAAACGCGCGCGTCGGCCGAGAAACAGCAGGCGGAGCAGCAGCCTGTTCGCCAAATCGGCGGATTGATCCGCAAGGCACGTGATGCTTTGAGCGCCGGCAGCACCTCGCACGCTGCCGCAGTGCGACGCGCCATCGACGAGAAGCTGGTGGGAGCTCCGCCTCTGCCGGAGAATCTGGCCAGCCAGATACAACAGCTTGACCAGCAGCTCGCTGAGTTGAAGGACTGGAAGAGCTTCTCGGTGGCGCCTAAGCGCGCAGAGCTGATCACGGAAATGGAGTTGCTCATCGGTGCGGCGCTGGATCCCCCGGCACTGGCCGACAGGATCAAGAGCCTGCAGGAAGAGTGGCGCAGCCTGAGCAAGGGCGTCGGCGAAAACATGGAAGCCGATTCGCAGCGCTTCCAGCAAGCGTCTCAAAAGGCCTATCAACCGTGCAGCGATTATTTTGCCGCGCAGGCCCTCGTCCGCGAGGAGAATCTGCGGCGACGCGATGCGCTGCTCGCCGGATTGACTGCGCTGGAGGCAGAACACAATTGGGAAAAGCCTGACTGGCGGGCTGTGGTCCGAGCCCTGCGCGAGACGAACCTGGAGTGGCGCCGCTGCTCGCCGGTGGACCGCCTGGCCGGCAAGCAGCAGCAGGAGGGATTCTTGGCTGTCACGGCGAGCCTGCAGAGCCGGTTGGATGCTGAGTACGCTCGCAATCAGAAGGAGAAGGAGTCGCTGATCGAGCGTGCTCAGGCTTTGCTCGCCAGCGACGATAGTCGCAAGGCAATCGACGCCATCAAGGCGTTACAGCAGAAGTGGCAGGCGGTGGGGCCGGTGCCGCGCGAGGCGGATCATCGCCTCTGGGGGGAATTCCGCCAGCACAGTGATGCCGTGTTCCAGAAGCGCCAGCTGGATTTCGCCACCTATACGGCGGGGCTCGAGAACAACGGGACGCAGGCCGTTGCCTTGTGCGAGCGACTTGAGAAGATCGCCGCTCTGGAGGGTTCGGAGTTGCTCGAGGCTGCGCTTGGGCTGGCCGAATTGCGGCGTGCTTTTGCCGCGCTAGGCGAGTTTCCGCGTGCCGATGCGAATGAGCTTCGTAGCCGGTTTGATCGGGGTCTGGATTCCTGCGAAGAGTCGATTGCGCGCCAACATGCACGCAACGCGGAACGTGCGTGGAGTGATCTGTTCGAAGCTGCCAACCGTGTACGCGCTTACAGGCTCGCTGTGGCTCGCAATTTGGAAACGGCGCAGCTCGACACTCTGAAAGAGGCTGCCGAAACCTGCATTGCCGCCGTCCAGCACTGGCCCAGGAGCGGGCTCGACACCCTCAAGCAGGCGCTCGCCGGTGATCGGTCCCAGGATCTCGCGGCGAATGAAACGGCTTTGAGAATGCTCTGCATTCGAGCGGAAATACTTGCAGACATGCCGACTCCGCTCGAGGACCAAGCATTGCGTCGCGAGTACCAGTTGCAACGCCTCGCGCAGACCATGGGCCGAGGTGTCAGGGCCGATGAGACGAACCTGGACACCCTGACCATTGAGTGCGCGGGTATCGGCCCGGTAGAGGAGGCGGCCTACCAGCCGCTAGTGCAGAGACTCCGGCGCTGTCGCGAGCGGAGCCACTCCAAGGCTCCATAGCTCGCATGCGACAGCTTCAACCGGCGCTTCGGCCTGAAAGTGGATGTTCCCTCGCCTACGCTCAATAAGCGACACAACGATTGATCACCTAGAAGGACAGCCGCGTTGACACCTTAGCCGCGCAGTGTTCGGATTGACGAGTCGGCTTGCGTGTTTCAATCGGTTTTTAAGCGTTGACTGATGCGATCCTGGTTCGATGCCGATGATGTTGGGCAGGGGGAGATTGTGGATACAGTCCGATTCTGGCGGCGAAGTCTGAAGGCTCTGCACGAGATCGCGGCGCTCGGCCTGGGCGGCGGACTGGCGGCGTGCCTCGTCATCAACCTGGCGTCCCCAGACGCGTCGCCCGCGAATTTCGTTGCAGCGCGTGTAGTGTTCGACGCCATCGCGCACTACGTCCTCTTCCCGTCTCTCGCGGCAGTTCTCGTCACCGGTCTCCTCTCGATCGCCGCGACGCGGGGGTTCCACGATGCCGGTTGGGCTTGGGTCAAGGCGCTGCTCGGACTCTCCATTTTCGAAGGCACGCTCCTCACCGTCGGCGCGAGCCGCAAACAACCGGAACTCGCCGCGG
>NZ_CAISIQ010000081.1 GCF_903885465.1 uncultured Nevskia sp. | reverse complement strand
GATCGAACTCGTACATGCCGATGCGGAACACGCCGACGACATTGAAGCGCCGGAAGCGCGGCAGCACGCCGGCCGGGGTGACGCTGAGCTGCGGGATCATCAGGTCGACCTTGTCGCCGACCGCCACGTTGAGCTGCTGCGCCAGTTCGTAGCCGAGCACGATGTTGTAGTCGCCGCCCTTCAGATCACTGAGCGCGCCGCTGGCCATGTGCTTGCCGATCTCGGAAACCTTGGCTTCCTCGCCCGGCAGCACGCCGCGAATCACCGTGCCGGAGATCTCGGAGCCGACCTTCACCAGCGCCTCGCCTTCGATGTATGGCGCGGTGGCGGCAACATCCGGGTTCTGCGAAGCCATCGCGGCGACGCCGCTCCAGTCCGGCAGGCCTTCACTGTTACCGGAAATCGTCGCATGCGATGCCATGCCGAGGATGCGGCTGCGCAGCTCGCTCTCGAAGCCGTTCATCACCGACAGCACGACGATCAGCGTCGCCACACCGAGGCCGATGCCGAGCATCGAGGCCAGCGAGATGAAGGAGATGAAATGGTTGCGACGCTTGGCGCGGGTGTAGCGCAGGCCAAGCAGCAGTTCGTAGCGGTCGCCGATCACGATGCCCATCCACAGTTGATGGCGGGTACGGCAGACGTGGCGGCCTTTGGCTGCCAAACAAGGTCAATCAGGGTCATGGCGCGAATTAGACCACAGGGGATCGCTAGACTACTGCGACGCAATCACCCGAAACCGACGCCCTTGGCCGCTTCCCCGATTCCGCTGCCCACCCGTCCCGACGACCGCCGCGGCCTGCTGCCGCTGCTGGCGATCATCACGCTGCTGACCGCGTGGCGAGCGCTGGCGATCGCCGCCAGCGGCCTCGATCTGTATGTCGACGAAGCGCAGTACTGGACCTGGTCGCAGGCGCTCGCCTGGGGTTATTTCTCGAAGCCGCCGATGATCGCGGCAGTGATCGCGGCGACGACCTCGGTCTGCGGTGACGGCGAACTGTGCGTGAAGTCCGGCGCGCTGCTGCTCTATCCGTTCACCACCGTGCTGATCTGGGCAATCACCCGGCGGCTGTTCGATGCCCGCACCGCGTTCTGGGCGGCGATCGTGTTCATCACCCTGCCCGGCGTGGCGCTGTCCAGCGTCATCATCTCCACCGACGTGCCGCTGTTCCTGTGCTGGACGGCGGCGCTGTACGCGTATCTGAAGGCGCTCGACAGCGATGCCTGGGGCTGGTGGCTGGCCGCCGGCATCGCCAGCGGCCTCGGTCTGCTGACCAAGTACACGATGGCGATCTTCGCGATCTCGGTGCTGCTGCATCTGGCGATCACGCCGGGGCTGCGCCGCCATTTCCGCAGCCCCAAGCTGTACCTCACCGCCGCGCTCGCCGCGCTGGTGTTCGCGCCGAACCTGATCTGGAACGCGCAGAACGGCTGGCCGACGCTTGGTCACACCGCGCAGATCTCGGGCCTCGAAGGTGGTTTGAACGGCGGCCAACACGGCCTGAACTGGAAATCCTTCGGCGATTTCATCGCCGGCCAACTCGGCATTCTCGGCCCGGTGCTGTTCATCGCCTGGCTGGTGCAGCTCGCGACGGTGCGTGGCTGGATCAGGGACGAGCGCTATCGCCTGCTCGCCTGCTTCGCGCTGCCGTTTCTCGGTGCGATCACCGCGCAGTCGCTGATCGGCCGCGCCAATGCCAATTGGGCGGCGATGGCCTACGTCGGCGGCACCATCTTCGTCGTTGCCAGGCTGGTCGAGACGCAGCGAATGAAGCTGCTGATCGCCGCACTGGCGCTGAACCTGATCGTCACCGTCGTCGCCTATCACTTCGACGCGCTGGCGCAGGTCGCGGGTATCGAACTGAACCGCAAGAACGACGTGCTGAACAAGCGGGTCCGCGGCTGGCGCGAGTACGGCGAGGCGCTGGCGGCGCGGCAGGCGGCGTATCCGGACAGCATCCTGCTCGGCGATGCCCGCGATCTGATTGCCGAAGCGCGCTACTACGCCGGTCCGGCAGGCACCGCGATGCTCAAGTGGAACCCCCTGCACAAGGCCGACGACTACTACGCGATGTCGACGACCATGGCCGGGCTCGAAGGCCGCGATTTCGTCTTCGTCTCACGCGATGCGGCGCTGCCCGACAACACTGCCGGCCGCTTCGAAGAGATCACCGAGATCGAACCGATCCACATCGCGATCCACCCCGACTACGCGCTCGATTTTCACGTCTGGCGACTGCGCGGCTGGCGTGGTGAGAAATAGCCGCTACGTCACTGGCTCCAGCGCAAACATCTCGGTCTGCTCGTCGTAGTCGAAGAGGTTGCCGTAGCGCGCCCAGCCGATGACCGCCTTCAGGGTGGTGTCGGCGAACTTGGCCGACATGTAGTCCTGCAGCTCTTCCTGAAAACGCAGCGCCGGCGCGACATGGCTGGGCCGATCGTCAAGCACGCGGTGGATGTGCGCAGCCAGCGCCACGTAGCTGATCAGATGCTCCCTGAACAACTGCTGCCGCACCTGCGGATCGCCGACCGCGAAACGCTGGCCGCGCTCGCTGAGCGTGATATCGCCTTCGGCCAGCTCGGCGAAGCGCAGCAGCTGCAGCGTCTCGGCAATCGGCAGCAATTCATCGGACGGCATCTGCAAAGCCTCGGCGAGCGCCGGCAGATCGGCGCGTCCGGCGTACGGTGCTGCCGCCAGTGCCTCGATGAAGCCGGATAGCAGGTTGGTGGAAATCTGCGGCAGCACGGTGCCGATGCCGGTGCCCGGGAACAGTTCGCTGCGAGTGTTGCTGCGTGCATCGCTGCGGGCGGTCATGCGCGTGTAGATGTCGTCGACCAGGCGGCGGAAGCTGGGGTCCTGACGGCTGCGCGGCTGCGGCAGCGACACGGTGATCTCGCCGATCACCCGGCCCGGGTTGGACGAAAAAATCAGGATGCGGTCGCACATCAACACCGCTTCCTCGATGTTGTGGGTAACCATCAGGATCGACTTGATCGGCAGCTGACCCTCGCCCCACAGATCGAGCAGATCGGTACGCAGGGTTTCGGCAGTCAGCACGTCGAGTGCCGAGAACGGCTCGTCCATCAGCAGGATCTGCGGATGCACGACCAGCGCCCGAGCGAAGCCGACCCGCTGGCGCATGCCGCCGGACAGCTCGCGCGGATAAGCCGATTCGAAGCCGCGCAAGCCGATCAGCTGGATCGCCGCCAGGCTGCGCTTGTGGCGCGCGGCCGGT
The DNA here is from genome assembly GCF_903885465.1 of uncultured Nevskia sp. GTDB lineage: Bacteria > Pseudomonadota > Gammaproteobacteria > Nevskiales > Nevskiaceae > Nevskia. The sequence continues at coordinate 4,863 of NZ_CAISIQ010000081.1, read as the reverse complement.
TCGATACCGAGCGCTTCCAGCCCCAGCTCAACGTTCTCGAGCACGGTCAGCCAGGGAAACAGGGCGAAGCTCTGGAACACCATCGCGACTTCGCTGACCGGCCCGGTGATCGGCCGGCCATTGCATTGCACGCGGCCGCTGCTCGGGCGAATCAAACCTGCCGCGATGCGCAGCAGGGTCGATTTGCCGGAGCCGGAGCGGCCGAGCAGGCCGACGATCTCGCCGCGCCGCAGGCGCAGATCGACCTTGTCGAGCACCACCAGCGGGGTGTCGCGGCCCTTGTCGTAGTGCTGGCAGACGTCGCTCAGGTCGAGCAGGGTCTGGTCGGTGACGGTCTGCATGGGATGGGTCCTAGTCAATCCGCAGACGCTGTTCGGCGTAGCGGTACAGCGGGCGCCAGAGCAGGCGGTTGCAGAGAATCACGAACATCGACATGGTCGTGACACCGAGCACGATGCGCGGAAAATCACCGGCTTCGGTGGCCTTGGCGATGTAGGCGCCGAGGCCGTGAGCGGTGAGCTGGGTGTTACCCCAGCTGACGTACTCGGCGACGATGCTGGCGTTCCACGATCCGCCGGTGGCAGTCACCGCGCCGGTGAGATAGGCCGGGAAGATCGCCGGCAGGATGAATTTTCGCCACCACAGCCAGCGGCTCAGGCGCAGATTGGCCGCGGCCTCGAGCAGATCGTTGGGAATGGCGCGCGCACCGGCGATGACATTGAACAGGATGTACCACTGGGTGCCGAGCACCATCAGCGGGCTCAGCCAGATATCCGGATGGGCATTGAAGTGGACGATGCCGACCACCGCCACCGGAAACATCAGATTGGCCGGAAACGCGGCCAGGAACTGGGCCACCGGTTGCACGCGATCGGCCCAGCGCGGATGCAGGCCGATCCAGACGCCGATCGGCACCCAGACCAGGCTGGTCAGCGCCACCAGCAGCAGCACTCTGGTGAAGGTGATGAAGCCGAAGCCGAGTGCGGTGAACGCATCGCCGAGCGCTAGGGTCATCGAGGCGTAGGCGACGATCGCCCACAACGAATACAGCGCCCCGGCGATCACCGCGGCCAGCCACGCCCGGTCGATCCAGCGGTTGGTCTGCACCGAGATCACCGGCAGTGGCAGACGCTCGGCGCGAACATCGAGCCGGCGCGTCCGCAGCCAGAGCCAGCCCTTGCGCAGCGGGCTCAGCAAGCTGGCCACGGCACGGGTGCGGCGCATCCATTCCAGCAGCCAGCTGCGCGGGCTGTCCTGGCCGGCGGTCTGGTCGAGGCGGAACTTGTCCGCCCAGGCGACGATCGGCCGGAACAGCAGCTGGTCGTAGGCGACGATCACCAGCAGCATCGCCAGCAGCGCCCAGGCGATCGCGCTCAGATCTTTCTGGACGATCGCCGCCGCCACATAGGAGCCGATGCCGGGCAAGGTCAGCGTCTGGTTGCCGACGGTGATCGCTTCGGCCGCGACCACGAAGAACCAGCCGCCGGACATCGACATCATCATGTTCCAGACCAGGCTCGGCGTGGCATACGGCACTTCGAGCCGCCAGAAACGCTGCCAGGCCGATAGCTGGAAACCCTTCGACACCTCGATCAGATCGCGCGGCACGCCGCGCAGCGACTGATAGAAGCTGAAGGTCATGTTCCAGGCCTGGCTGGTGAAGATCGCGAAGATCGCCGCGCACTCCGCACCCAGCGCCTGGCCTGGAAACAGCGCCAGGAAGCCGGCCACCGTGAACGACAGGAAGCCGAGGATCGGCACCGATTGCAGGATGTCCAGCGTCGGCACCAGCAGCAGCTCGGCACGCCGGCTCTTGGCGGCGAGCGTGCCGTAGATCAAGGTGAACAGCAGCGACAGCGCCAGCGCGATCAGCATCCGCAAGGTGGTGCGCAGCGCGTACTCGGGCAGCTGCCAGGGATCGAGCGACAGCGGCGCCTGCTCCAGCTGCGCCAGCGATTCGTGGATGGCCTCGCGGGCGCCATCGGCCAACGCCACCAGCACGCCCACGGCGATCAGCAGCACCAGCAGATCCCAGATATTGGGAAGCAGGCGGCGATGAATCGATGCGGTGGACTGGTTCATGCCATCGACTCGGGAAATGCGGAGAGAATCCGCACGATGCGGCGGGATTGGTGACGCCTAGACAGCCGGCTGCAGCAGGCGTTCCGTACACAGCTTCAATGCTGATTTCCAGCGTGCACGGCACTCCGCTCAGCGCCGGAAAACAACCGCTCGCACAGGCCTCAAATGCTGCGCTGCGCGAATTCAAGTCCATAAATTCGCGTGCTACCGTCGGGCATCGTTGAGTCGTGGTCCGTGGTCCGGGCTGCGCTCGCACCCCCAACGCGGTGAAGCCCTTGAACCATGACAGCAAGGCGACAACCCGGATCGCCACCTACGAGATTTTCCGAACCCAATACCTGAACCCCGATGGCAGTCTGATCGCCGATCCACCCGCTTTCGCCAAGGATCGAGAGCAGGCGCGGGCGATGTACGCGCTGATGCTGCGTACCCGGCTGTTCGACAAGAAAGCCGTGGCGCTGCAGCGCACTGGCCAGCTCGGCACTTATGCCGCGGTGCTCGGCCAGGAAGCGATCGGCGTCGCGATCGGCCACACCTTGGCGGACGACGACGTCTTCATCCCCGGCTACCGCGAGTACGCCGCGCAGTTCGCGCGCGGTGTGCCGATGCGCAGCATCCTGCAGTACTGGGGTGGCGATGAACGCGGCATGGACTATCCGGCCGGCACGCCCGCCCATCACGACTTTCCGTTGTCGGTACCGATCGCCACCCAGGTGCCGCATGCGATCGGCGTCGCCTATGCGATGAAGCTGCGCGGCGAGAAACGCGTGGTGCTCGCGTCCTGCGGCGACGGCGCCACGTCCAAGGGCGATTTCTACGAAGCGGTCAGCTCGGCGAAAGTCTGGAATCTGCCGATCGTGTTCCTGATCAGCAACAACGGCTGGGCGATCTCGATGCCCAGCCACCGCCAGACCGGCGCCCAGACCTTCGCCCAGAAAGGCCTGGCCGGCGGCATCAACGGCGAACAGGTCGACGGCAACGATGTGATCGCAACGCGCGCCGTGCTGTCCGCCGCGATAGAACGCGCCCGCAGCGGCGAAGGCCCGAGCCTGGTCGAAGCGCTGACCTACCGTCTGCACGACCACACCACGGCCGACGACGCCCGCCGCTATCGCCCCGAAGCCGAGGTCACCGCGGCCTGGGAACGCTGCCCGGTGAAGCGCTTCAAGGCCTACATCGAAGCCCAGGGCTTCTGGAATCAGGCCGATGAAGACGCCCTGATCGCCGAGGGCACCGCGGCTGCGGAAGCGGCGTCGCAGGAATTCCTGAAGCTGAAGCCGGCGGCGCCGGAATCGATGTTCGATCACCTGTATGCGACTTTGCCCAAAGCTCTGGAGTGGCAGCGGGACGAAGTGGCAGCGCGCGGCCCCGTCGGAGGGCACCATTGATGCCTAACATTACGTTGATCGAAGCCGTGAACCTCGCGATGGCCAGCGAAATGCGTCGGGACCCGGATGTGGTCGTGCTCGGCGAGGACATCGGCCGCAACGGCGGCGTGTTCCGCGCCACGCTGGGCCTGCTCGACGAATTCGGCGAAGGTCGGGTCATCGATACACCGCTGGCGGAAACCCTGGTTGCGGCGATGGCGATCGGCCTGAGCACGCAGGGCATCAAGGCGGTGGCCGAAATCCAGTTCTCCGGCTTTCTCTATCCCTGCGTCGACCAGGTGGTGAACCACGCGGCGCGCTACCGCAATCGCACTCGCGGGCGGCTGTCCTGCCCGCTGGTGATCCGGGCGCCGAACAGCGGCGGCATCCATGCGCCGGAGCATCACTCGGAATCCTTGGAAACCACATTCGCGCAGATGCCCGGCCTGAGAGTGGTCTGCCCATCGAGCCCGGCGCGCGCCTATGGCCTGCTGCTGGCGGCGATCCGCGATCCGGACCCGGTGATCTTTCTCGAACCGACGCGGCTTTATCGACTGTTCAAGCAGCCGGTCGAGGACGACGGCGAGGCGCTGCCGCTGGACAGCTGCTTCATCGACCGCGAAGGCAGCGATCTGACCCTGGTCAGCTGGGGCGCGATGATGCACGACACCCGGCTGGTCGCCGATCAGCTAGCCGAGGAAGGCATCAGCGCCGAAGTGATCGACATCGCCACGCTGAAGCCGCTGGACATCGACACCATCCTCGACAGCGTGGCAAAGACCGGTCGCTGCGTGATCGTCTCGGAATCGCCGCGCGCCGGCGGCTGGGCTTCGGAAGTGGCGGCGAATCTCGCCGAGCACGGCTTGCTGAGCCTGTTTGCGCCGGTGATGCGCGTCGCCGGTTACGACACTGTGATGCCACTGGCGCAGCTGGAGCGCAGCTACATCCCCGATACCGATCGCATCCTGCGCGAAGTGCGCAAGCTGTTCGAGATGGCGCCCAAGTAGGCCCCCGCGGGCGCTAACAGGAGTTCAAGTCCAATGAGCATTTTCAAACTGCCCGACCTCGGCGAAGGCCTGCAGGAAGCGGATATCCGCGAGTGGCACGTCAAGGTCGGCGACAAAGTGGCGGTCGATCAACCGCTGGTCGCTGTCGAAACCGCCAAGGCGGTGGTCGAAGTGCCGAGCCCGCAGACCGGCGTGATCAAGAAGCTGTACGGCGCGGTGGGCGACACCATGGATGTCGGCAAGCCTTTGGTCGAGTTTGAAGGCGGCGAAACCCTGGCCACCCAGACCGCGCCAGCAACCGACACGCCGGTGGCAACCCCGGTCCCCGACACCGGCGGCGCCCGCAGCGGCGCGATCACCGATACCGGCACCGTGGTCGGTGCGATGCGCAGCAGCAATGACGTGGT
>NZ_CAISIQ010000080.1 GCF_903885465.1 uncultured Nevskia sp. | reverse complement strand
CCTCGGGTACCACCGCAGGCACGACGGGCGGCACGACCTCGGGCACCACGGGTGGCACCACCTCGGGGACCACGGGCGGAATCGGCGGCATCGTCTGCAACCCGACCTCGAACACCTACCGACCGATTCAGGTTCCGAACGCAACCGCATTGGGCGTCATCAATGGCATCTGTCTCGGCTGCAGCGTTGCCAATCCGAACAACGCCATTGATACCGACATCACGACCATCTCGTCGCTGATCACGCCGGTCGGCCTGCTCGGCGGCTCAGCGGAATTGCAGGTGCAGGACACCGCAACGCTCTATCCGGCTGGTCGTCGCGCTGGCTTCGTGATCTTCGATCCGGCTGGCGCCTTGCTGACAGCGACCCTGCTTCAGAACATCAGGGTCGATGCGGTCAACAACGGTGTGGTGCAGTCCAGCGCCGGCATCTCCGCCTTGTCTCTGGATCTGCTTGGTACTGCAATCATCGGCAGCACCGAACCGACCTTCGCCAGCTTCATCCCGGCCTCGCCGTTCAACGAACTGCGTATCAGCTTCGGCTCCGCGGTCAATGCGCTGGCCACGCTGGGCGTGTTCCAGGCCTGCGTCGCTGTGGACCCAAATGATCCGGGTACCACCACCGGTGGCACGACCGGCGGAACCACGGCCGGCACGACCGGCGGTACCACGGGCGGGACCACTTCGGGCACGACTGGCGGCACGACGTCGGGCACCACGGGCGGCACCACCACTGGCGGTACGACCGGTGGCGCCGTGGCTTCTTTCTGCGACGCGCTGCCTAATGCTTCCAGCCCGCTGCTGGCGCCGAATGCTGTGGCTACCGAGGAAAGAGCAGGTCTGTGCCTGGGTTGCAGTGTTCAGGATCCGGGATTTGCCACCGATACCAACCTGCTCACGTTGGCTACGGTCAACGCGCCGGTGCCCCTGCTGGGCGGTACTTCGATCCTCGCCGTTCAGGATACTTCGACGCTTTACCCGGCTGGCCGCCGCGCCGGTTTCGTGATTGCTGACCCGGCAGGTGCCCTGCTGACGCTGAACCTGTTGCAGGACATCAGCGTGAGCACCTTGCTCAATGGCACCGTCCAGACCGAAGTCGGTCTCGGCAGCTTGTTGAATCTGGATCTCCTGGGCACGACGCTAATTGGCGGCCAGGTACCGGTCTACGCCAGCCTGGTATCGACTGGCGACTTCAATGAGGTGCGGCTGAACTTCCGCAATATCGTTGGCGTGTTGGGCCAATTGAAGGTCGCCCAGGCCTGCGTCTCGAACAACTGAGCTCATCGCGAATGAACAAGTGTGATCTGAGCCTGGTGTCGCTGACCGCAGCCGTGATGCTGGCTGCGGGTCTTGCAGGCTGTGCGGACGAGAAAGACGATCTTGGCGGCGGTACGACCAGCGGGGGGACCACCGGTACTACGACCGGCGGCACCACGACGGGCGGCGATCCGGGCGAGTGCGTGATCAGCTGCTCGCCGAACCCGCCGCCGCCGCCGACCAGCCTGGAAGACTGCAATCCGAACAATCCGAACGCCACCTATGCACCGGTGGCCAACGTGACTTCGGTTGATGTCGGCACGGAAGGTCTTTGCCTGAACTGCCGCGTCGCTTCGCCGATATCGGCTTTCGATGCCAACGTCGGCACCTTTTCGGTGGAAACGGCAGGCCTCGGGGTTGCGGGAACGATCAATCTGAACGGCTACGGCACGACCAACTACGTGAGCTCACCGACAGTGCTTCGTCGGGCAGGCTTCTTCGTGGCCTACCCGCAGGACTCCGTCGCCGATGTGGCTCTGCTCTCGCGGGTTTCGGCTTTCAGCGTCAACACGACGGGTGTCGTCGTGCAGGGACCGGGCGTGCAGACCAACGATACGGCACTGAGCCTGCAGTTGCTTGGCTTGCCGCTGCTGGCGGGTCAGTCGCTGGCCTTCGTCAGCGTCGTCACGACGCAGCCTTTCAACGGCGCAAGGCTCGACTTCTCGCCGACCATCGGCGTGCTCGCCGGCCTCAATGTGATCGAGGCCTGCATCTCAAAGTAAGGGTCGAAGCTTCTGCTTTTGCCTTCGACGGGCCTGCAGCGATGCAGGCCCGTTTTTGTTGGGACGATCGATTTTCTGCGGAACCGCGGATGCGGCCCGGGGATGACCATCAATCCTCGCTGTCACCTTCTTCTGCTTCCAGCCCCAGGATCGGCACGACCACCGCGCCGGGCAGCGATTCGACATTCTTCAGCTTGCGGCTGATCTGACGGGTCCGCGTCTCGGCATCGCCAATCGAGTTCTGCACCGTTTCCAGCTGCTTCTTGACCTTGCCCAGCACGCCGCCGAACTTGTCGAACTCGGATTTGACCTCGCCCAGGGTCAACCAGACTTCACTCGATCGCTTCTGGATCGCCAGCGTGCGGAAGCCCATCTGCAGACTGTTCAGCAGCGCGCTCAGCGTGGTCGGCCCGGCGACCGTCACCCGGCATTCGCGCTGCAGCCATTCGCTGAGGCCCGGCCGGCGGATCACTTCGGCGTACAGGCCTTCGGTCGGCAGGAACAGCAGCGCGAAATCAGTGGTATGCGGCGGTTCGATGTACTTGTCGCGAATCTTCCTGGCTTCTTCGCGGATACGCGTTTCCAGCTGCTTGCCGGCTTCCTCGACACCGGCGGCATCGGCGCGCTCCTGAGCATCGAGCAGGCGCTCGTAATCCTCACGCGGGAACTTGGCGTCGATCGGCAGCCACACCGGCGTGTCGATCGCATCGCGGCCGGGCAGGCGGATCGCATATTCCACGCGCTCTGTGCTGCGTGGCCGCGTCGCCTTGTTGGCCTCGTACTGATCGGCGACCAGTATCTGCTCGAGCAAGCTGCCCAGCTGCACTTCGCCCCAGGTGCCGCGGGTCTTGACGCCGCTCAGCACCCGCCTCAAGCCACCGACATCCGCCGCCAGCGACTGCATCTCGCCGAGGCCGCGCTGCACTTGCTCCAGGCGTTCGGCAACGCGCGAGAACGATTCACCGAGGCGCTTCTGCAAGGTGTCGTTGAGCTTTTCGTCGACCGTGCGGCGCATCTCGTCGAGCTTGGCGGTGTTGTCGGCCTGGATCGCCGCCAGCCGTGTCTCGACCGTGCCGCGCAGCTCGTTCATCCGCTGCGCGCTGGCTTCGCTCAAGCCATTGAACTGAGCAGCCAGCGACTCGCCGAAGCGTGACAGCACCTGCGCCTGCTGCTCGCGTGCGGCCCGGCCTTCGGCAAGCGAGGCCTGCTGACGCTCGTCGCCGAGGCGAGTCTGGGCCTCGAGCTGGCGGGCGAAGGTTTCCAGCTGGCCGGCCAGCTGACGACCCAACACATCGGCCTGCGCAGTCTGCGTCTGACCGAAGCGAGCCAGCGCCGCAGCCAGCTCGTCACGACCTCGAGCCGCCTGCTCGCCGGCTTCGCGACGCGCCGTCGCGGCCTCATCGCGCACCGCGGTTTCGAGCCGGGCGGCATCGCGGGCGCCGTCGTTCAAACGGGATGACAGGCCACGCGCCGCCAGCCAGGCGAACACGGCAGCGACGGCAGCAATCAGGGAAACCGCGAGCAGCAGGAGATCAGGGGTGGTCATCGCCGGATTGTACGGGCGAGCTTCCGCCTTGAGGCATCGCGTCGATATCCAGCGAGAACTGCCGGCGACGCGAGGCCCGCATTACATGGCCACGCGCGCGGGCACGTTCAGGAACACCCGCGCTTTTTGTCGCGTCAGACCGGCATCAGCACGACTTGGCTCAGCTGCTCAGCCGCGGCGACAAGGCCCGCGAACGGTATTCGCTGGGCGTCAGGCCGTACTGCACTTTGAACAGACGGCTGAAGGTGGCGCAATCGCTGAAGCCGTGATCGAAGGCGATGCCGGTGATCTTGCGATTCGGACGGCTGATGTCGTCGAGTGCCTGACGGCTGCGCTCCAGGCGCAAGTCGTGAATCATCTTCGAAGGCGTCAGCCGGCATTCCTTGAACAGCATGTACAGGGAGCGCCGCGACATGCACAGCGCCGACGCCAGATCATCCGGATCAAGCCCAGGATCGGAGATGTGATCGAGGATGTGCTGCTGGGCGCGGTTCAAACGATCGTGCAGACGTACGTTGTTCAGACTGGGCACGCCCAGTTCGCTCGCTGCCTGATGCAGCGAAGAGGTGATCATCGACTGCACAGCATGCAGCACGGTTTCACCGACACCGTCCTTGCCGCCGAGGCCGGCGCCGCTGAGTGCCATCAGTGCGCCGAACGTGGCACGCAAGGTGGCGCTGTCGCCGAGTTGCTGACCACACAACTTCTGGCTGATCCGTTCCCAACCGGGGCAGGCCACATGCGGCAACATCAGCACCGCGAAATGAGCGTTGTCGGAAACGCGAATGCGATAAGGGCGCGTGCTGTCGCAGACCGTGGTCTGGCCCGGCGTGATATGGCAGCGACGATTGTCCTGCTCCAGCTGGATATCGCCGGACAACTGCCACACCAGCTTGATGTAGCCGGATTCCGAACGATCGGCGAGATGACGCGTACGGATCACTTCGCTGGCATCGGCGTTGATCATCGTCAACGCGCCATCACCAAACTTGAAGGCGCTGACCTCGGCTTCGAAGAGTCCACCGGAATAGTTTCGGTGCTCCAGCCACGGAAAGTTGTTGTTGACGAAATCTTTCCACTGCCCGAAACCGTGCACGGATTCCGAAGGGCCGGGACGAAACATCACACCACCATCCGCCGGCCGGGAAAAGCTCGGCACTGCATTCATTCCAATCATTTCATTTCTCCGTCAACACGTTCGCACGGACATCCAAGGGTTGGATCGTCCCGGCGTTTGGGGCTCTTTGGCCCTCATCAGGCCCGGACTACGTGGTCCGGGCCTGATCTATCGGTCCTGCCCTCAAATCATCTTGAGTACGCCATCCTCATCAAGCGTTTCAGCGTGCGCGCAGCGCCTTGCGTCCGATGATGAACAGCGCGATCAGCGCCAGCACACCGAACAGATAAGCCGGGCCCAGTGCCAGTGCGCTGAAGATGTCGCCCGGGCCGAGGCGGCTGTCGCCGAAGCTCAGGCCGCGGTTGGCGGAGAAATTGCCGAAGAAGTAGAAGCAGACGTTGGCCCAGCCATCGAGCACGATGATCCAGCCGAGTCGCGCTGCAGTCTTTTCGGTGAACTCCAGCAGCGGCAGCACGAAAGCTACCGTGATCACCATCATGCCGTTCATGGCAGGACCGGTATGCGCCTTGGCCCAGCCTTCCGGTGTGCCCGGAATATTGAAGTGCAGGATGTAGCCCGGGATGATCTCGAAACCACCGACCAGATTCATCCACAAGAAAACGCCGAACAGCAGCGTCGAGAAAATCATCAAGACGCCGTGGCCAGCCATCTTGCGTTGCAGTTCCTTTGCCGCCATTTCGCTCTCCCCGTTTTTATGTGTCGACCGGACCTCATCGGATCTGGTCATGCTTGATTGCCACTTTTCACTACAAGGCTCTACTTCCTACTTGCAGCCCGACCAACCGGATCTGCACTCTCTTTCGAAAACTCCACTCAGGCGGCGATGGCCGTCCGGTGATAGCGGCTGCCATAGAACATCAGCGGCGCACCGCCTTCGCTGCCACAGGCCGTGACTTGCGCCACGAACAGCGTGTGGTCGTGAATCTGGACTTTCTCGACCGTTTCGCATTCGAACCAGGCCAGGCAATTGCGCAAGGTCGGCAACTGCTTGCGAACCACGAAATCCGGCAACAACGCTTCCTGCGGGCGACCGCTGAAATGCGCGGAGAAGCTCTGCTGCCCTTCATTGAGGATGCAGGCCCCGTAACGACCATTGCGCGAGATCAGGCGATGCGCCTTGCCCGGCTTCAGCGAGACCAGCACCGTCGGCGGATCGAGACTCACCGAAGTGAAACTGTTGACGGTCATACCGTGCACCTGGCCGTCGTCATCCTCACAGGTGAGGACGACAATGCCGGTGGCGAACATCGAAACCGATTTCCGGAAACTCTCCGGATCGACTCGATGGTTTTTCCCCGACGCTGGGTCTGCACTACTCATGGCTCACGCTCCAGAAGGATCTTGATGTCCTTGTCACTGCGCCGGCGATGCTCAGGCCGCCGTAGCCATTTTCGGTCGCTTGGCCGCCGCTTTCATGCGTGTCTCGACCCAGGCTTTCATGCGGTCGACACTGGCAAAGCAATCCCACTGCTTCTCGGGGAAATTGAAGTTGTCGGTGAACTCGTCGGCCAGCGCGCGGTTCTGGCTCAGCGCGCCGATGAACTGCTGCAACTCGATCGGCATCGCCTTCAGATTGGTCATCATGAAGTTGGTCCAGCGCGCGGCACCCAGCACGCGATCGTTGCGGCGCATGTTGACGTGCTCCACGAAGCGCTCGTCGAAGACATCCTGGCGAACGATTTCCTCACCGAGGATCCAGGCCGCATGCGAGGCCACATTGGCGCCCTGACCGAGCAGCGGATCGACGGTGACCTGCACATCGCCGAGCGCGATCGCCATCTTGCCGCCGTCGAGCGCCACGTGTGAACGGCGCACGGTCGGCGTCACCCCGCCCTGCAGAAGGTCCAGCGGGCCGTTGGCGAGATCGAACTCCTGCTCGTCGATGCGCTCGGCGCAGGTCGGATAGTGCTTGCGCAGTTTTTCCAGCAGCAGCGCCATGAAGGCCTTCGGGTTGTCGTCGTACTTGGTCTTGGCCAGCACTTCGAGATCGCCGCCGGGAATGTTCTCGATGACCAGCGCGTTCTGCATGCCGTTGAACGTGGTGGTCGGAATTTCGATCATCTCGCCGGCGCCGGGCGAGAAGTGCATGGTCACCGCACGGACCGGGCGCTGCTTGATGCCTTTGAAGATGCCGACGCAGAGCGCGCGCTGCGGCTTGTCGAACGGCGAGTGCTGCGGTTCGTAGGTGAACATCTGGCCGAACGGACCCTTGCCAGTGCAGATGACCAGCAGGTCATAGCGCGCGCTAAGCGACGAAATTTCATCGCTCTTGATCTCGCGATATTCGATGTTGCCGCCGGCGTTCATGAAATCTTCCATCAGCCGGGGCTGATAGATGCGGTAATCGACCGCGCGGCTAGGCGCATGCAGATCGCCGTAGAACTGAAGCGGCTGCGGCTGCAGACCGATGAAATAGTGATGGCCGAAGTAGCCGAACTTCTGGTCCGGCCAGTGGTTGACGCCCAGCGCGGTTTCGCGCTTCACGGTCACGGCGTGATGGGCCACGGTGTTGAGCAGACGCATGCCGTGATACTCGTCCGGCTTGCGATCGGTGTAGATGGTCACGTCGACGCCGTGCTGGCGGAGATACAGGCCGAGAT
>NZ_CAISIQ010000079.1 GCF_903885465.1 uncultured Nevskia sp. | reverse complement strand
GCTCGAAGCGATGGCCGTCGGCGAGTAGTTCGGCCTCGAAGCCGACCAGGTCCGCCGCGGTCAGCAGCTGCTCGTCGTGACCGACGACGACCTCACGCCAGTTGCCGCCAAGCCTGCCCGCGCGTTCGGCAACCAGGGCACGGATGCGGTCATGGAAGTGACGGGTGGTGCGCGTGCGCTCCGGCGTCCCCCACTTGGTTTGCAGATCGGATGACATGGTCGCTCCTGGTTTTCGTTCTTGTGTGGATTGCGCGTTTGGTTTCAGGCGTTGTCGCGGGTCACGACCCTGCGCTTGAGCCAGGCCGCGTACTGCGGCGGCAGCACGTCCTGCGGTTGCTCCACGCCCAGTTCGCGCGCGGCGCGGTACGGCCAGTGCGGCTCGGCGAGCAGCGCGCGGGCCGGGATGAACAGATCGGCCTGCCCGTCGCGGATCAGGCGATCGGCGTCGGCCGGGCTGTCGATCATCCAGCCGACGGCGACCGGCACGCCGGCCTGCTCGCGTACCTGCCGGGCGATCGGTGCCATGAAGCCGGGCCCCCAAGGCACGGCAGAGACGTCTGGACTGTTAAGGCTGAGGCTTACATCAATCAGGTCGACACCGACTGCGTGCAGCGCTCGCGCAAGCTGGATGCCTTCGTCCAGGGTCTGGCCGCCATCGACGAAATCGCGAATGCCGAGCCGCACGAACAACGGCAGGTGTTCCGGCCAGACCGCGCGTACCGCGGCGACGGTCTCCAGCGCTAGCCGGTCGCGGTTGTCGGCACTGCCGCCATACCGATCCTGACGCTGGTTGGCCAGCGGAGACAGGAAGCTGTTGACCAGATAACCGTGCGCGAAATGCAGTTCCAGACACTGGAAGCCGGCATCCAGCGCACGCCTTGCGGCAGCCGCGAACTGCTGCGGCAGCCGCGAGATCTCGTCGAGTTCCAGTGCCCGCGGCACCCTCGGCAAGTTGCCGCCGAAGGCGAGGGCGGATGGCGCGACGATCTCCCAAGCGAGCGGATCATCGGCCGCCAGATGATCGTCACCCTCCCACGGCCGATTGGCGCTGGCCTTGCGGCCGGCGTGCGCGAGTTGGATGCCCGGCACCGCGCCACGTTCGGCGACATAGCGGGCGCAGCGACTCCAGGCTTCGGCCTGGGCATCGTTCCACAGGCCAGCGCAACCCCGCGTGATGCGGCCTTCCGGCGCGACGGCCGTGGCTTCGGCAATGACCAGCCCGGCGCCGCCGGCGGCGCGGGCGCCGAGGTTGACGAGATGCCAGTCGTTGACCACGCCGTCGACGGCCGAGTACTGGCACATCAGCGATACCGCGATGCGGTTGCGCAGCGTCAGGCTCTTGATCGTGTAGCAGTCGAAAAGGCCGGGCATGTCAGTGCTGCGAGGCCGCGACACGGACGATCATGCCGTTCAGTGCATCGGTGAGCGGCACCTGGCAACTCAGCCGGCTGGTCGGCTGCGGCTCGTTGGTGCAGGCGAGCGTGTCCTGCTCCAGGGTATCGGCGGCGCGCAGCTTCGCGAACCAGCGCTCGTCGATATGGCAATGGCAGGTCGCACAGATGCAGTTGCCGCCACAGGAGGCTTCGATACCCGGAATCTGCGCGGCCGTTGCGGCCTGCATCAGGCTCTCGCCGGCAACCGCTTCGACGGTGTGCTCCTTGCCGGTCGGATCGATGAACACGATGGTGATGCCCATGCTCATGGCCTCGCCGCGTGACGCAGCCAGGCGTCAACCCCGGCTCCGCGCGTCGACAGCCTGGCCTTGCCGGGCGGGAACCTGATCGGCACGCGCGACATGCCCTGCACCTGGCCCTTGGTCCAGTAGCGCGGCGCTTCCATGTCGATGCTGTATTCGGGAATGCGCGCCAGGAACTCGTTGAGCACCACGCGCGCTTCCATGCGGATCAGGTGCTGACCGAGGCAGACGTGCAGGCCGGTGCCGAGCGCCAGGTGCGTGTTGCGCGCGCGATCGAGAATGAAGACATCCGGATGCGGGAAAGCGCGCGGGTCGCGATTCGCGATCGGCAGCACGATCATCACCTGCTGGCCGGGTTTCATCGTGCAGCCGCCGATGGTGACCTCTCGCTTCACGGTGCGGCCGATCGGTGCTGGCGTGTAATAGCGCAGGAACTCGTCCACCGCGGTGTTCATCTTTTCCGGCGAGCGCACCAGGCGACGGCGCAGTTCGACGTCCCAGCCGAGGCGCCACAGCGCGGTGCCGATCAGCTTCGCGGAGTTCTCGATGCCGCCGATCAGCAGCACGGTGGAAAAGCCGAGCAGCTCCTTCTGGCTCAGGCGCTCGCCGTCGACCACCGAGTTGATGACCTGCGACAGGATGTCGTCGCCCGGGTCTTTCTGGCGGCGCGCGATATTGCGCTCGAAGTAGGCATACATCTGCTCGATCTTCGGGATCGCGGACGCGCGATCGGTGATGAATTCGTGCGTCAGCGCCGTGGTCCAGCTATCGAACATCGGGCCGTCTTCGGGCGGAAAGCCGAGCATCACCGCAGTGAGGATCGACGGCACCGGATCGGCGAGGATGCGGCCGACGTCGGCCCGGCCGGACTCGATGAAGCCATCCATCAGCTCGTGCACGGCGGTATGGATGGCGTCACCGAGGGCGGTGACGTTGCGCGGCATGAACGAGAGATTGACCAGGCGCCGTGCGCGCATGTGCTCGGGCTCGTCCTGCTCGGCCAGCATCAGCGGTTCGGTGACGGCGTACTTCGGAAAGATGATGCCGTCGTTGGAGAAGTTCTCCGCGTCGCGGTCGATGCGTTCGCAGTCGGCGAAGCTGGTCACCACCCAGAAGCCACCATGGCGTTCGCTCCAGCCGACCGGCCGGTCTGCGGCAAGCGCCGCATCGCGAAAGGCTTCGTAGTAGGCGAAGGGCGTGCCGTCGGGACCGAGCGGCGTGTCGAGATGGTCGTAGTTGGCGTAGAAGGATTCGGCGTCGGCGACGGGCCTTGGAACGGGTGCGTTCATGGTGCGTTTCTCGGTAGCGTGAGACGGCTTCAGCTCGTGGCGCGCAGTTGCGTCTGTACGGTCGCGAGGTCCCAGTAATCGCGTTCCTCGGTCGCACGTCCCTGCGTGTCGAAGCGGAACACCGAATTGCCGCGCACCCGGAAACGTTTGCCCGGCGTGGCGCGGCCGATGGCGAACAGATCGAGCTCGGCCATCTCGCCTTCCCAGGTCCATTCGACGACACCCTCGCGTTCGTTGCCGAGGTAGGCCGTCGGGATGAAGCGATGGCTGCCTGCTGCCGGCACGAAGAAGCCGCCGAGGAATTCGCTGACCGGTTGCCAGCCGTTCAGGTCGAGCCCGAGGGGTACGTCCGCGAAGCGCACCTGCGGGTCGTACAGCCTGCGCAGCGCTTCGAGATCGCGCTGGTTGAAACTCTGTTCCAGCCAGCGGTCCGCCCATGCCATGTTCATTGCTTGCTCCTCGTGCCGACGTTGATTGGCTTGCTGTTGTTCAAAGGTGCTACTGCATGGTCACTCGCCGTTGGGCGAGATCCAGATACAGCGGCACCACCGCGCCCCAGCTGGCGAAGCGCGGATCGGTGGCGCGGCCGGTGCGCGACAGGTGATGGCCGAGCGCGATGATCGAGGTGACCTTGCACAGCGCCAGCGCTTCGTAGCGGCGCAGGTCGCGTGCGCTGCGCTGGGCGGCGCGCTGCCATTCGTCGATCACCTGTTCGCGCGACCACCAGCCATCGATTTCGAAGCCGGCGTTGGCGAACGAGACTTCGCCCTGATCGTAGAACTGCAGCATGTAGCCGAGGTCGGTCAGCGGCTCGCCGATGGCGGCCATCTCCCAGTCCAGCAGCGCCTGCAGCCGTGGCCCCTGCCACAGGCAATTGCCCTGCTTGGGATCGCCGTGCACCGGCGTCATCGGACCTGAGGCTGCAGGCGGATCGGCGCGCAGCGCTTCGAGCAGATCGATCAGCCCCCCTTCGGCTTCTGCCTGCACGGCCACATTGAGCCAGTGCGCAATCTCCTGCGCGACGCTGCGCGCACCCGTTGGCATCAGGGATGCCGGCTGACGATGCAGCGCGGTGACTGCGCCAACCCACTGGCTGCACATCGAGGCCACGGTGTCGGCATCGGCGCGCTTCATCCAGTCCGGTGCCACATGGTCGAAGGCTTCGCCGTCGAAGCGCTGCATCAGGAAGAAGGGATCGCCGATCACCGAGGCATCGGTGCACAGCTCGTACATCCTTGGCACCGGCGGGCCGCCCGCGGCCTTGCCCACGGCATCGAAAATCGCGTGCTGGCGCGCCATGTCGTAGGGCGGCAGCAAGCCCTCCTCGGAGGGCGGCATGCGCAGGATCCGATCGATGCCTTCGATCAGATAGGTCTCGTTCGAATGGCCGGTGGACAGCGCGACGATGCGGGTGATGCGCGCGCCGTCGGAGAGATAGCTGCGCAGCCCGCGGGTCATGGACTCCAGATCGCGTGCCATGGCCGTTGCCTAGATGAAGGAGCGTTCGGCAGTCAGGCCGTACTCGGGCCAGGGACCGACCAGTACCGACTCAAAGATGCCGTAGCCAACGGCATCGCCTTCGCGGATGCGAATAGGGCAGTCGCGCAGTTGATGGATGCGGCGCAAGGTGGCGTCGTCCATGGTGTCGTCGATCTTCTCGCCATCGATGAACGGATCGCCGCGGTACATGCCGTGCTTGTTGCCTTCGAAGCCGAGGTATAGCGCGGTGCCGAGATGGAAGCCGGCTTCGCCCGGTACTTCGATCTCGACCGTGCGGTTGTCGCCGTTGAGCATGTCGAAGTGGATCTTTCCGCCAAGCAGTCGACGGCTGCGATCGTCGTACTTTAGCTCCGGGCGAATCCGCGCGATGCGTTCCTGGCTACCATCCTGCAGGTTGCGATAGCCCGAGAAATAGAACGGCTTGTGATCGCGCATCTGCAGGTAGTAGTGATACTCGTAGCGCTCGCCGTTGGGCCGTTCCATGAACATCGGCGACCAGTTGAGCAGGAAGGACATGTTGGCCATTTCCTTCTCGCCCCAGTTTCGTGCGGGCTTCAGGTCTACCGGCGAGGCGCCGACATCGAGACGCACGCCCCAGGAGTGATCGCGGAAGGCGATCCAGTCCTGGCTGTTGATCTCCTCGCGCCGTCCGTCAACGGAAATCCAGCCGGTAACGCTCCCCGCCTGGTGATAGCGAACGATGTCCGACACGGCGCGATAGCCGCCTTCATCGTGCTGCAGATGACGGTCTTCGCAGAACGGCGGGTTCAGCGCGGTGAACTCCACTTCGAAGGCGATCGGCTGGGTGTCGTTCGCTTCCAGGCGAATCCGCAGCTTCTTCAGCGGTTCGATTATCTCGTAATGCAGCGGGCCGACGCCCATGCCGATCGGATCGCTGGATAGCACTCGCGAGCCACGCACCGTCCATTGCTCACGGCCACGCGAGACACCGCCGAAGCCGTCCATGACGTTGCGGTTCTGGTATTTGCCGAGGCCGAAATCGATCTGCAGCGAGCCATCCTTCTTCGGAATCGAGAACCAGATCTTCTCGGTCCAGCCGAGATCGGACTCGTTGACCCTGCCCATCAGGTTCGCGGTCTGGTGATGCAGCAGCTCGTCGGCGGGCATCGGACGGCCGAGGTTGGGGATCATGCGGGCTCCTCCTGCGTTCGTTCTTGTCCGCCGATTTGAAACCGATCACGCCGTCCGGTCTTTCGCGATGTTCCGATTTCTTACAGGTTCTTCCGGCCTTGCGGAGTGACGCCGACGGGCGGAAACTCCGGCGCAGACCGTTCTCGAGAACGGCACCGGATTGAACAGCGACGAGGAGAGATGAAGACAAGCCCCAGCAATGGCGCCAAGCTTGTACGCGAGAGCCGTTTCGCAGCTTCCGGGCGTGCGATCGTGTCTGCGGTTGGTTTCGATCCCGCCTTGTCCAGCGAAGTTTCGGGCTGGAACAATCTCGCGCTGTTCGGCTGGAACGGCTACTGCCGGCAGGCTCAGTTCGAACCGTTTGCAGAACCGGTGATCGTCTATCACGTTGGCGGCGCGCAATCGGTCAACGTCCGCGTCGGGCGACGCTCGGCGCAGCGTACCCATCCGGGATTGATCACGATTATTCCGCCGGCCACCAGAGTCGGCTGGGATATCGGCGGGGAAGTGCATTCCCGCTCGCTGCACCTCAGTTCGCGGTTCTTCGACGGCGTAGCCGACTACACGAAACCGGCACACCCGGAACTACCGTTCCGCTGTGGCGTCCAGGACCCTCTGATCGCAGCTGTCATGGGCACCCTCGAACGCGAAGTCCGAGCACCATCGCAGACCGGCAGCCTGTATGCCGACAGCGTCGCCGATACCCTGGCGCTACACCTGATCAGCACCCATGCCGCGGATACCCGGCCCACCGCCTTCCAGGGTGGTCTTTCAAATCGCCTGCTGCGGCGTAGTCTGGAACGCCTGGAGGCCAGTATCGTTGGCGGTGTGTCGCTGCAGGAACTTGCCGACGAAGCCGAACTCAGCCGAACCTATTTCGCCGATGCTTTCCGGCGTGCAACGGGCGTTGCACCCCATCGCTATCTGACCGAACGACGTCTGGAACGCGCCCGCGAACTGCTCCGAAACACAGCGAAGCCCATTTCGGAGGTCGCCTTGCAGTGCGGCTTTTCAAGTCAGGCGCATCTGAGCACCAGTTTCCGCGCTTCATACGGACTGTCGCCGCGACGTTTCAGAGTTGATTCGGATTCTTAGTCCATGATCGGACTTGTTTACGCTGAGACGCGCAAAGAGGTGTGATGCGGAGCTTGAGTGCTCCATCTGCCAAGAACTGCGATTCGTCGACAATCTGACCCGATAGCCTAGAACTACAACCTGCCGTTATCGATGCCAGGCGAGGGACCGCTTCCAGCCAATTCTGTTGAAAAACCCCCGAGGCGGGTCCGGAAGGCCAGCCTCGTCGTCGCTGTTTGAGGCGGTACTACGCGTCGGCCCTCTTCATCGCTCTTCGCTACCTCTCTTTGTGGTCGTTTCCGAGGTTTGGGCGTCACGCACAGAGACCTATCCTGTAAGGCGGACCCCGCGGCATCAACTTGGCCAGGCGACGAAGGTTCTGCACCGTTGCGGCCAGGGTAATTCGTCGCTTGCGCCGCTCAGGCCACGTAGTCGTAGCCGGTCGAGTTTCAGAATTCGCTTGAGATGCGCAAAGAGCATCTTTACCTTCTTCCGTTCTCGGTGCGAGCGTCGATACTCGGGCGTCTTGGTGATCCGCCGTGCCACGTCGCTGGCCGATTCGTGGATGCTGCGCGCGATCTTCCGCATGGCGGTGTTTGGGCAGCAGCGCTGATTCACAGGGCAGTTCGCATAATGAAGCTGGCTCGTCCGATAAATGACCCTGTCTTCTTTCGTGACGTGCGTTCGTGCTTCGGCGAAGGCCCGACGCTCGCTTAGCAGCGGATGCCCTTCAGGACATCGCTATCGTTGGCCTCTTCATTCCAGATGAAGTCGCTGCGCGAGAAGCCGTCGTCCTCGCGATCTGATTTATCCCACACCGGAATGTGCGGCTCGATACTTTCTCATCGACCATCCGGGCGAGCGTCGGCGCCGTGCCGTAACCGGTTTCGCCGATCAGACGCTCCAGTGTGATCTCGAATCGTGCCTCGGCGCGATCGACCATGGTCTTGGTCGAATCGATTTCCGCGGTGCGGTGCGCAGGAGTTGCCTCGACGTCCATGATCACCCCGTGCTTGACGTCGATCAGATAGTTGGTCGAGAACGCGGGGCCGCCGATGGCGCCAGTCCAGCGCGACTGTGGATCGCTAAGCGACATGCGCCTCGGCGTCGCTTCAACGACGGCTTCATCGTCGAGCGCTTCTAAGACATCAACATCCGCGCCAGCGGCCGATAGGCGAGAGAGTTTTTCAACAGAATTAGCCCAAAGCAGATAGTCGAGATGGAGACCTTCCACTCTGACGCGGCGACCACAATCAACCAATAATCGCTATGCAAAATGGTGTAGTTCAAGCGCTGACCGGTAATGCTCGTCGCTAAATGTCTCAGCGGTGTCCGCCTTTTGCGGCAGTTGTGCTTTGAGATGGCTTGCGGCGCGAGTTCGCGTGCTTGGCATCGGCCGCGAACAACGAAACGGAATCTGCCGCAACGGGGACCGAAATCGCCGTGCGGCGCGCGCGCCTCATGGCCGTGTCGACCTGGGCTCGCCGCGCGCCTTGTCCTACCAGCAGAGCCGCCAGACATTTTTCCCATGCACGCAGTCCGCTTCGGGGTGAGGGAAAAACCCGTTCCATCTCGAGGGTGACCTGGCCGTGAACGGCGGTCCAGAACACCGTCAGGCCTTGACGGGCATCCGGCACCTTGAGCATGCCTGCGTCGCGGCAGCGAGCCACGGCACCAACGCAGAAGTCGAACATCCCCTTCATTCCGCGCGGAGTGTCTAACGCGATGGAAAGTCTTCCGCTGACGAGCGCAACGCGATAGAGGTCTCGATGCTCGAGCGAGACGGAACGATACCGGTGCGACAGGCACACGAAATCGAAAAGCGGATCGTCGGT
>NZ_CAISIQ010000078.1 GCF_903885465.1 uncultured Nevskia sp. | reverse complement strand
GCGCCAGCAGCACGGTCTGGGCGTAGTTCTCCATCAGTTCCCGCTGCTGCGCTTCGGCAAGGCGCACCTGACTCTGCAGGCGGCCGCCGTTGAAGATGGTCTGCGACAGCGATGCGGCGAGCGACAGCAAGGTGCTGCTGCCGCTGGTGATCAGCCCATTGAAGCCGGCCGATGCCGACAGCGACACGCTCGGAAGAAGTGCGGCACGGGCGATGCCGATATCGGCATTGGCGGCGATCAGCGAGCTTTCCGAAGCGCGGATGTCCGGCCGCTGCAGCAGCAGGCTGGCCGGCGTGTCGACGGCGATCTCCGGCACGTTCAGCCCGGTGAGCGTGGTCGCCGTCACGGTGAAACCGCCCGGTGCGCGGCCGAGCAGCACGGCCAGCGCGTGGTGGGTCTGCTCCAGGCTCAGGCGCAGCGACGGCAGGCTGGCTTCGATGTTGAGCAAGGTGGTTCTCTGCTGCGCCAGCTCCAGCGCATTGGCGCCGCCGTTGTCGTAACGCAGCTGGACCAGGCGCAGCAGTTCGGCGGCAGCGGCGCGATTTTCCTCGGTCAGCGCCAGGCGATCCTTCAGCGACAGGATCAGAAAATAGTTGCTGGCCACGTAACCCTGCAGCACCAGTGCCACGGCATTGCCGTTGTAGCCGCTGGCATCGAGCCGCGCCCGTGCCGCCGCGGCGGTCGCCCGGTTGGCGCCCCAGAGATCGAGCTCGTAGGACGCGCTGAGTGTTGCCTGGCTGTTCTCGCTAGTGTCGTTGCCACTGGCGCGATTGGTCGAGGCCGATACCGAGGCATTGACCGCCGGCACCAGGTTGGCGCGTGCAGCCCGGGCGCTGGCGCGGGACTGCTCGATGCGCGCCAGTGCGGCCGCCAGATCGTGATTGGCGGCCAGCGCTTCGCTCATCAGCTGATCGAGTTCGGCGCTGCCGAAGCGCTGCCACCATTGCGGGGCGACTGGTGCCGCTTCGGCGCTGGCCTCGTCGGCCCTGTCACTGGCTTGGGCGTAGCGCTCCGGCAGCGGCAGCTCGGGCTGGGTCAAGGTCGGGGTCAGGCTGCAGCCGGCGAGCAACAGCGCGGCGGCAGCGAATGTCAGACAGGTGAAGTTTTTCATGGCTGGTTCTTCGGGCTATTCGGAAGCCAGAGCGACGACGGGATCGAGGTTCGCCGCCTTGCGCGCCGGCAGATAACCGAACAGCAGGCCGGTGATGAAAGCGGAGCCGAAGGCGAACAGGGCCGGGGCGACGGTGAACACCACCTTGGAGCCCAGGGCTTCGGCCGCGAGGGCCGCGCCGATGCCGAGCAGCACGCCGATGACGCCGCCGATGCCGCAGATCACCAGCGCC
This sequence comes from uncultured Nevskia sp., assembly GCF_903885465.1. GTDB lineage: Bacteria > Pseudomonadota > Gammaproteobacteria > Nevskiales > Nevskiaceae > Nevskia. The sequence continues at coordinate 14,213 of NZ_CAISIQ010000078.1, read as the reverse complement.
TCGGTGTTGAACTGCAGCAGGATGTTGCTGGTGCGCGCGCCGGTGGCCATGCGCACGCCGATCTCGCGGGTTCGCTCGGTGACGTTGACCAGCATGATGTTCATCACGCCGATGCCGCCGACCAGCAGCGAGATGAACGCTACCGAGCCAAGCAGCAGGGTCAGCGTGTTCTGCGTGGTGGTCGCCATCTCCATCAGCGAGGTGGTGCTGCGCACTTGGAAATCGATAGTGCCGTGGCGTGCCGTCAGCAGTTCGGTGATCGCGGCCTCCGTGCTATCAGCGACATCGGCGCTGGCGAGCTTGACGTTGATGGTGCCGAGAAAGCGCTTGCCGAATACCCGCGCGAAGCCGGTGGATAGCGGGATCACGGCGACGTCGTCCATGTCCGAACCAAAGGCATTGGCGCCCTTGCTGGCCAGCACGCCGACGACCTGGAACGGCACCTTGCCGACGAGCACGTACAGGCCGATCGGCGACGCGAGATCCGGGAACAGATTTCGCGCCACCGTGGTGCCGAGCACGATCACCGGCGCGTAGGTCTTCACATCGTCATCGCTGACGAACACGCCTTCGGACAGCTTCCAGTCCTGCATCTGCGTCCAGGTCGGCCAGACGCCGGTGACGTTGCTCTTGTAGTCGATGTTGCCGTAGCGCAGCGTCTGTCGGGATTGCCGCTGTGGCGACACCGCCTGCACGCCATCGAGTGCTTCGATGGCCTCGGCATCGGTTTCCTTGAGCATCGCCAGTTCGCCGCTGGGTCTGGTGCCGGGCGCACCCGGCTGCACCAGCAGCAGGTTGCTGCCCATCGATTCGATGCTCTTCATCACCTGCGCCTTGCTGCCATTGCCGATCGCCAGCATGGTCACCACGGCTGCGACACCGATGACCACGCCGAGCAGGGTCAAAGCCGAACGGAACAGATTGCCGCGCAGCGAATGCAGCGCCATCTTCACCGCCTCGCCGAGATCCGGCAGCCAGTGCGGATGACGGCGATCGGTGTTCAGCGCGCGCAAGGTTGCGGCGCGGCCACGGCTGCCGCTGTCCTCGGTGATGCGGCCGTCGCTGATCTGGATGATCCGCTCGGCGTGCGCCGCCACCTTGGCATCGTGGGTGATCAGGATGATCGTGTGGCCGTCGCCATGCAGCCGGCTGAGCAGGGCCAGCACTTCTTCGCCGCTCTTGCTGTCGAGCGCGCCGGTCGGTTCGTCGGCGAGGATGACATCGGCACCATTCATCAATGCACGAGCGATCGACACGCGCTGCTGCTGGCCGCCGGACAACTGGTTCGGCTTGTGGCCCAGGCGTTCGCCCAGACCCAGCTGACCGAGCAGTGCCGCCGCCCGCTGCACCCGCTGCGCCTTGGCGGCACCGGCGTAGATCGCCGGCAGCTCGACGTTCTCGGCCGCGGTGATCGTGGTCATCAGGTTGTAGCGCTGGAACACGAAGCCGAAGCAGTCGCGGCGCAGCGCTGCGAGTTCGTCCTTGCCGAGTGTCGCGACATCGATGCCGCGCACCTGATATCGGCCGCGGGTCGGCGTGTCGAGGCAGCCGAGCACGTTCATCAGGGTCGACTTGCCGGAACCGGACTGGCCCATGATCGCGACGAATTCACCGGCGGCGATCGACAAGGTGATGCCATCGAGCGCGCGCACTTCGGCACCATCGCCACCGGCGTAGATCTTGGCGACCTGCTCCAGTTGCAGCAGTGGAATTTCGGTAGCGGTGCTCACAGGCGGGGACCGGCGCCGCCCGGCATGCGCGGCGCAGCGCGGGCGCTGCCGCCAGCCGGCTGCGCGCCCTTCTCGCCGACGACGATCTCTTCGCCGACTTCCAGACCGGACAGCACTTCGGCATCGGTACGGGTAGCGAGGCCGACTCTCACCTGGCGCCACTCGAGACCGTTGGCGGTTTTCACCTGCACGCGATAAGGCGTGCCGCGCCGTGCCGGACGATCGCCGGACCGCCCCGGCTCACCCGCGGCGACTTCAGGCGCGGCCTCGGGTTTGGCTTCTGCGAGGGCCGGCGGGGCGCCTTCAGCCTTGCCTTCCGCCGGTGCGGCAGCGGGAGCCGCGTTGAACGCTTCGCCCGGCTTGCCGCCACTGCGATCGCGCTTCCTGCGCTCGCCACCGGTGCCCATGCCGGGCGCGCCGCCGGGGCCACCGCGGAAGCTGCGCGCGTCCGGATCAGGCTTGAGCGCGCCCAGCGGCACCACCACGGCATCGTGCGCCGCAGCCAGCACGAAGAACGCCTGCACGGTCATCGCCGGCAGCAGCGCGCGCTCGTGATTGTCAACGTCGACCAGCACGTTGTAGAGCACCACGTCGTTGGTCGTGGTCGGCGTCGGCTGCACCTGGCGCACCTTGCCTTCCCAGCGCCGCTCGGGCGCGCCCAGCGTCGTGAAGTAGGCCGGCATGTCCGGGCGGATGTTGGTGACATCGGCCTCGGCGACCTGCGCCCAGACCGTCATCACGTCCAGATTGGCAACCTGCGCGATCACCGCGACCGACTGCACCGAGTTCACGGTCTGGCCCTTGCGGGTGTCCTGGACGACCACGGTGCCGTCCATCGGCGCGTAGATCTTGGTGAAGTTGAGATTGGCGAGATCGCCTTCCAGGGTCGCTTCGGCAGCCTTGATCTGCGCCTTCACCGAATTCACCGCCGCGGCGGCGACGCGGGCGGAGGCTTCGGCCTGCTGGACCACGTCCTGACTGACCGCATTGCCCTCGGCAAGGCGGCCATTGCGGGCGGCCTGCTGATCGGCCAGCGCCAGTTCGGCGCCGCGCTGGGCGAGCTGGGCCTTGAGGTTGTCCAGATTCGCGCGGTCCTTGGCGACCGTGGAGGCGTAGACCGTGGGATCGATCTCGGCAATCAGTTCGCCCTTGGCGACCTTGTCGCCGATCTCGACGTGGATGTTCAGCACGCGGCCGGACACCTGGGTGCCGACGTCGACGTAATCCTTGGCCTTCAGCGAACCGACCGCAGTCACGGTCTTTTCCAGATCGCCCTTCTCGACCGTGGCGAAGCGCAGGTTGGCCATCGGATCGGCCGCCTTGCCACGCTGCCAGACCACGCCGGCCACGGCGATGACCAGCAGCAGCACGAGCGCGGCGAGTGCCCATTTGCGGCGACGGCGACGCGGTGGGACGGTGGTGGATGCGGTCATGATCAGGCCAGCCTTGGGATCGAACGGTGGGAAAGAGAATTGCGGAGCACGGTCTGCACTGTGCGGGGCGAATGTGCAGCGACTATGTAGAGAGCATGGAGATAGTCGTAGGGCGGGCCACGCCCGCCACGCGTTCTCATCGAACAAGGATGCCGGCGGCCGTGGGCCGCCCTACAGCTGGCCCGCCATGATTCGAATCATGGAGTTCTCGTGGAATCGATCGCGCCGCCCTTGTGGTTTGCCGGTCGCGGGGTGGAAATAGCGGCCTTGTTCCGTTCACCGTGCGCCATGTTCAAGCCGGGCATCACCGCCAAGCTGTTCTTCGCCATTCTCACCAGCAGCGTGCTGGTGGCGATGGCCATGGGCATGGCTTCGCGGCTGACCTTCAATCGCGGCTTTCTCGGCTACCTCAACGATCAGGGCATCGAACGCATGGAAGCGCTGCTGCCGGCGCTCGCCAGCACCTGGCAGGCGCAGGGCGGCTGGCATTGCTTCCGCGAAAGTCCGCGCCAATGGTTTCGCTTGATGCGCCCAGGCGGCTTGAGTCGCAGCAGCAATCAGACGTCGACCGACGGCGGCTGCGGCAACGACGACGGCGACCGGGATCGCCAGGCCCCTGCTGTTGCTTCGCCGCCAGCGCCACGCACACCAGGCCCGCCGCCGCCTCAGTCCGATCTCACCGGCGTCAGCCTGCGTCTGGCACTGCTCGACGAGCAGCGGCAGTTCATTGCTGGGAATCCGCAAGTTGGCGCCGATGCGCTGCTGCGGCCGATCCAAGTCGATGGCCGCACCGTCGGCTGGGTGGCGCTGGTGCCGTTCGAGAACGTCAGCACGCTGGCGGCGCAACGCTTCGCGCAGCAGCAGCTGTGGGCGAGCTGGGTGATCGGCGCGCTGGCGATCGTGCTCGCCGCGCTGGTCGCGGTGCTGCTGGCGCGGGTGTTCCTGGCACCGCTGAAGCGCATTGCCCGGGGCACACATGCGCTGGCGGCCGGCCATTACGACGAAAGAGTCGAAGCCGGTTCCGGCGACGAACTGGGCCAGCTTGCCGAGGACTTCAACCGCCTTGCCCATGCGCTGAAGCAGAACGAAAAGATGCGCCGGGCGTTCATGGCCGATGTCTCGCATGAGCTGCGGACGCCGCTGTCGGTGCTGCGTGGCGAGCTGGAAGCGCTGGAAGACGGCGTGCGCGCGCTGACGCCGGAATCGATCCGTTCGCTGCAGGCGGAAACGGCGATTCTCGGCAAGCTGGTCAACGATCTCTACGAACTGTCGCTCGCCGATGTCGGCGCGCTCAGCTATCGGATGAGCGATAGCGATGTCATCGAAGTGCTGCGCGACGCCGTGCACCCGTACCGAGAGCGCCTCGCGCAGCAGGACATCACCCTGGAACTGCACTTGCCGGACCCGCCCGTGATGGTGCTGGCGGACGAAGGACGGCTCGGCCAGCTGCTCGGCAATCTGCTCGAAAACAGCCTGCGCTATACCGACGCAGGCGGCCGTCTGCGGCTTGAAGCACGCATCGATGGCAAGGAGTTGCTGCTGCAGTTCGATGACTCCGCACCCGGCGTGGCCGAAGACGCATTGCCGAAATTGTTCGATCGTTTCTACCGGGTCGAAACCTCGCGCAATCGCGCCACCGGCGGCGCCGGCCTGGGCCTGGCGATCAGCGCCAAGATCGCCGAAGCGCATGGCGGCAGCTTGAGCGCTGCGGCCTCGCCGCTCGGCGGCCTGCGGTTGAGCCTGCGACTGCCGCTGGCCGTGCCGGGCATCTGAACCATGAGCCCTGCCGAAGCCCATGCGCCTCTGGTGCTGATCGTCGAGGACGAACCGAAGCTCGCCGCGCTGTTGGCCGATTACCTGAAAGCCGCCGGCTATCGCACCGACATCTGCGCCGATGGCCGCGAAGTCGCAGCGCGTGCGCGGCAGCTTCATCCCGCCCTGGTGCTGCTGGACCTGATGCTCCCTGGCAAGGATGGCCTCGAGGTCTGCCGCGAACTGCGCAGCTTCAGCGACATGCCGATCGTCATGGTCACCGCGCGGGTCGAGGAGATCGATCGCCTGCTCGGTCTGGAACTCGGCGCCGACGACTACATCTGCAAACCGTTCAGCCCCCGCGAAGTGGTGGCCCGGGTGCGGGCGATCCTGCGCCGCGGCCGGCTCGATGCGAGTCCGGGACCGGCGACGAGCGACGGTCTGGCCCAGGTGCTGCGCATCGATGAAGCCCGCTACACCGCGGAATTCCGCGGCCAATCCTTGCAGCTGACGCCGGTGGAGTTCCGCCTGCTGAAGACCCTGGCCGATGCGCCGGGCCGCGTGTTTTCGCGCGATCAGCTGCTCGACAAGCTCTACACCGACCACCGGATCGTCACCGATCGCACCGTCGACAGCCACATCAAGAACCTGCGTCGCAAGCTCGATGCGGCGAGCCCCGAGCAGGAACTAATCCGCTCGATCTATGGCGTCGGCTACAAGCTGGACTGGTAGCCCGCCCACCTCCGGGAACCCCGCCGCAGGCGTAGGGGGGCCCATGGCCGCCGGCACAGCCGGCCAATGAGCGCGCATGGCGGGCGCGGCCCGCCCTACCGTGATTGCCTCTTCTTCGCCGTTCCTTGCGCCCAATGTCGTACGATTCGCTCGCTCGCTTCATCCTCGACATGACGCAAAAACGAACGACTCACCTCTGGCTGCTGGCGCTGACCTTCCTGGTCGGGCAGTGGCTGACGGTCGTTCATGGCACCCAGCACGCGCTGACACCGGGCGATGAACTGGTCGCCTGCGAAATCTGCGTCGCCAGCCATGCCGCGGCACCGCCACCGGCGGCGGAAATGCCGATCGCGCTGCTGCCGCTGCGTATCGAAGCTCCGGTGCAGGCCATCGTCGCCCTGCCGGCGCTGCAACCGCTGTATCGCCCGCCGCCGCGCGGACCACCGCTGCACCTCGCCTGACGAACTGCTGACCCCGCGCGGGCCTCGCTGCCCGTGCCCGTTCCGTTTGCTGCGAGGATTTCCATGAACATTTCGTACCTGCATGGCCGCCAGGGCCGTGCTGCTGTCGCCCCTGTTTTGCTGCCCCGTCTGTTGCCGCTGATCGCCGCCGTCATCGCCTTTCCGTACGCGGCACATGCCGATGACGATCCGAAGGCGGCCGTCGAACTCGATACCGTCACCGTCCGCGCCAATCCGCTCGGCAAGACCGCCGATGAATTGGTGCAGCCGACCACTGTGCTGTCCGGCGCCGAGTTGGATCGCAAGCGCGCCGCCACCATCGGCGAAACGCTGGAGAACGAACCCGGCATCTCGACCACCGATTTCGGCCCCGGTGCCGGGCGCCCGGTGATCCGCGGTCAGGCTGGCCCAAGAGTCGACATTCTCGAGAACGGCATCGGCTCGCTCGATGTTTCCGATGTCAGCCCCGATCACGCGGTCGGCATCGATACCGCCCATGCTCGCCAGATCGAAGTGCTGAAAGGCCCGGCGACCCTGCTCTACGGCAGCCGCGCTTCGGGCGGCATCGTCAACGTCATCAACGACCGCCTGCCGGTCGACGTCACCGATGGCCTGCACGGCAGCCTCGATGCCGAGTACGGCACTAACGGCGATTCGCGCAACGGCACCACCGAGGTCGGCTACGGCATCGGCCACAGCCAGTTCCATCTCGATGCCAGCGCCCGCAAGTCCGAGGAGTACGACATCCCCGGCAGCGCCAATGTCGATGGCAGCGGCAGCCAGGGTTATCTCGCCAACAGCCGTTCGCAGGCGCAGTCCGGCGCGTTGTCCTACGGCTATATCGACGGCGGCAATTCGGTGGCGTTCGCGGTCAGCACCTTCAACACCGTCTACGGTCTGCCGGCCGAGCCCACCGCGTTCATCGATCTCGACCAGACCCGCTACGACGCTCAGGGCATCCTCAACAAACCGCTGCCGGGTATCGATTCGATCAAGATTCGCGGCGCCTACAACAGCTACACGCACATCGAGTTCGAAGGCCCGGGCGAGCCCGGTACGCAGTTCTTCAACAAGCAGAACGACGAGCGCATCGAAGTGGTTCACGCGCCGATTCTCGGCTGGCGCGGGGTGTTCGGCGTGCAGCACGATTTCCGCCGCTTCGCCGGTGTCGGCGAGGAAGGCTTCGTGCCGCCGACCCATACCCTGCAGCTCGGCGCCTTCCTGATCGAGGAACGGCCCTGGGCCTACGGCAAGCTCGAAGCCGGCGTCAGAATCGAGCGCGATACCAACAAGCCGGAAGAAGGCGCGGAACTGCCGAATCGCAACTTCACGCCGATCAGCGCGTCGCTCGGCTCGATCTTCAATCTGGCTAAGGACTACCACCTGAAGCTGTACTACAGCCATGCCCAGCGCTCGCCGGTGCCGGAAGAGCTGTATTCGTTCGGGCCGCACGGCGCCACAGCAACCTTCGAGCGCGGCTTGAACGACGCCAAGATCGAAACCGCCAACAATTTCGAGATCGGCCTCGATCACCATGACCAGCGGCTCAGCTTGGAAGGCAACGTCTACTACAACAGCATCAACAACTACCTCTATCTGGCAGAGAACGATCAGGGCCTGAACGCCGATGGCAGTGGCACGCCGAACGCCGATGGCATCGCCGATCGAGTCGACGAGCAAGGTAATTTCGATCCGAGCAGCGAGATCCGCCTGGTCAATTACCTGCAGGCCAACACCCGCTTCTACGGCATCGAAGGCCAGGCCAGCTATCTGCTGATCCAGTCGCCGTACACGCTGAGCCTGCGCGGCTTCGGCGACAAGGTGATCGGCGAGCTGAACAACGGCAGCAAGCTGCCGCGAGTCACGCCGGCCCGCTTCGGCTTAGGGTTAGACGGCAAATATCGCCACTACAGCCTCAGCGTCGACTACACCCGCGTGTTCAAGCAGGACGACATCGCCTCGCTGGAAACCGAGACCGGTGGTTACAACATGCTCGGCTTCACCGCCGCCTACGGCTTCCGCCTGAGCGAGAAGGCACTGTCGGACAGCGAGGTCTACATCCGCGGCCGCAACCTGCTCGACGACGATGCCCGCCGGGCAACCTCGTTCATCAAGGATGTGGCGCCGCTGCCGGGCGCTTCGGTGTTCCTGGGTTTCAGACTGGCGATCTGAGCCGCAGCTGACATTCGGCTGCGGCTCCACGCCGCAGCCGAATGCTAATCTTCGCCCCCGATGAATCGTCCAAACAATATTTCCGCCGCTGTCGCCGAGCCGCCCGTACGCGGTCTCGATGCGGTGGCGATGCTGCTGTCAGGGCTGTGTCTGATTCACTGTCTGGCGCTGCCGCTGCTGGTGGCTGCACTGCCGCTGGCGGCATCCAGCCTGGTCGCCGATGAACGCTTCCACCAATGGCTGCTGCTCGGCGCGGTGCCGACCAGCGTCATCGCGCTCGGCTGGGGCTGGCGCCGGCATCGCGACAATCTGGTCGCCGGGCTGGGCATCGTCGGCCTGATCCTGATGGTGTTCGCCGCCTTCGGCATTCAGACCGGCTTGATCGATGCCCACGGCGAGCGCGTGCTGACGGTGATCGGCGCGCTGATGCTGGCCATCGCTCATCTGCGCAACTACCAGCTACGCCATCACGGCCACGATCACTCGCAGCCGCACGCTCCGCACTGATCGACCGAACTCGAAACCACGTCCCATGAAAGCGATTGTCTGCAAACAGCTCGGCGGTCCGGAAACCCTGTCTCTCGAAGACGTGAACCTGGCGCCGCCCGGCCCGAACGAGGTGCGTATCCGCATCGCCTCGGCCGGCATCAACTTCCCGGACATCCTGCAGATCGCCGGCAAGTACCAGTTCAAGGCCACGCCGCCGTTCACGCCGGGCGCCGAAGTGGCCGGCACGGTGACGGCGATCGGCGCCAACGTCGGCAACGTGGTGGTTGGCGACCGAGTCGCGGCGATCGTGCCGATCGGCGGCTATGCCGAAGAAGTCAATGCCAATGCCGACGGCCTGCTGAAACTGCCGGCCGATTTCGATCTTTCGATCGCTGGCGGCTTCGCGCTCGCCTATGGCACCACGATCCACGCGCTGAAGCAGCGCGGCAGCTTGAAGCCGGGCGAAACCTTGCTGGTACTCGGCGCAGCCGGCGGCGTCGGCCTCGCCGCAGTGCAGATCGGCAAGCTGATGGGCGCGCACGTGATCGCCGCGGCATCGAGCGCCGAAAAGCTTGCGCTGTGCCGCGAGCAGGGCGCCGATGAAGTCATCGACTATTCGAAAGAAAGCCTCAAGGAAGCGGTCAAGAAACTGACCAAGGGCCAGGGCGCCGACGTGATCTACGATCCGGTCGGCGGCGAGCTGGCGCAGGACTGCTTCTCGGCGATCAACTGGTGCGGCCGTTATCTGGTGGTCGGCTTCGCGGCCGGCAGCATTCCGGAAATCGCGATGAACCGCCTGCTGCTGAAGGGCGCCGCCGCGCTCGGCGTGTTCTGGGGCGGCTTCATCGTCCGCGAGCCGAAGGTCAATGCTGAAAACTTTGCCGAGCTGTTCGCGTGGATCGCCGCCGGCAAGCTGAAGCCGTACATCTCGAAGGCCTATCCGCTGGCCGATGCCGCCGACGCGATGCGCGACATGCAGGCCCGCAAGGTGACCGGCAAGATCGTGCTGATTCCGTAATCAGCGCCAGGCCAGGCGCTCGCGCAGCTTCACCACCTCGCCGACGATCACCAGACTGGCGCCCTTGACCTCGGCGGCAGCGACTTCGCCCGGCAGCTTGCCCAAGGTCGACGCGATCACCCGCTGATTCGCCGACGTGCCTTCTTCGATCAGCGCCGCCGGCCAATCCGCCGGCAAGCCGTGTTCGACGAGCTTGGCGCAGAGCATCGCCAGCGAACCCAAGCCCATGTAGATGGCGATTGTCTGGCCGGGCCGGGCCAGCGCGTCCCAGGGCAAGGTCAGCTGGCCGTCGGCACGTGGATGGCCGGTGACGAAGATGCAAGCCTGCGCGTAATCACGATGGGTCAGCGGAATGCCGGCGTAGGTCGAGCAACCGCTGGCGGCGGTGATGCCCGGCACCACCTGGAACGGAATGCCGGCGGCAGCCAGGCGCTCGATTTCCTCGCCGCCGCGGCCGAACACGAAGGGATCGCCGCCTTTCAGGCGCAGCACCCGCTTGCCCTGTTTGGCGAGCCGCACCAGTTCCTCGTTGATCTCGTCCTGCGGCACGGTGTGCTGGTTGCGACGCTTGCCGACGAATATCCGTTCGGCATCACGCCTCACCAGATCGAGAATGCCAGCGCCGATCAGGCGGTCGTAAAGTACGACATCGGCCTGCTGCATCAGGCGCAGCGCGCGAAAAGTCAGCAGATCCGGATCGCCCGGTCCGGCGCCGACCAGATAGACCTCGCCGAGCGGGCGCTTGTCGGCCAGCAGGGTTTCGAGCACGGCATCGGCAGCGGCTTCGTCACCGCGCAGCACTGCTTCGGCGCCGGGGCTGTCCAGAAAGCGCTCCCACAGTACACGCCGGGCCGGGCCTTCCAGCGCGGCCTTGACCCGCTCGCGACGGCTCTGCGTGTAGACCGCGAGCGCACCGTAGTTCTGCGGCAGTTCGGCCTCGATGCGCTCGCGCAGACGACGGGCAACGACCGGCGCGGCACCGCCGGTGGCGATGGCGATGGTCAGCGGCGAGCGTTCGATGATCGCCGGCGTGATGAAGGTCGATGGTTCGGGATCGTCGACGGCATTGACCAGAATGCCGCGCGCGGTGGCCTCGGCGGCGACAACGCGGTTGAGTGCCTTGTCATCGGTGGCGGCAATCACCAGCCGGGCGCCGGCCAGTTGGGCGACATCGAACTCGGTCGCCAGATGAGTGATAGCGCCTTCGGCACACAAGCCGGCCAGTTCGGGATTCAGCTCGCGGGCAACGACTTCGGCGCGCGGCCCGGCTTTCAGCAGCAGGCGCAGCTTGCGCGCCGCGATCTCGCCGCCGCCGACTACCAGCACGCGGGCGTCGTCGAGGCGCAGCGTGATCGGAAAGTACTTCGGTGGGGAACCAGCAGCGTCAGGCGTTTGGGACATGGGTTTCGGCGAGCAGGAGCGGCGCAATTGTGACGCCCGACCCGCAGCCGCGCACTGGCCGAGGCGACGCTCAGTGCGTGACGGTTGACGATTGGCTTGCTGCCGCCGTCGGTGCCGGCGCGTGCAGCGTCTTCCACAAGGTCATCGAGCCGACCACGATCAGGATGCCGGCGATCGCCCGCTTCAAGCTGCGCGGGTTCATGCGGAAGCCCAGGCGGCTGCCGATCCAGATGCCGGGCAAGGCGCCGAGCAGCAGCCAGCCAAGCAATTCGTAATTGACCGAACCCATGCGCGCATGGCCGGCGCCGGCGATCGCGGTGATCAGCACGGCGTGGGCGAGATCGCTGCCGACGATACGGATCGGCGCGTGCTTCGGGTACAGCAGCAGCAGAATCATCATGCCGATGACGCCGGCGCCGACCGAGGAAATGGTCACCACCGTGCCGATCAGCACGCCGGCCGCGACGGTCAGAGCACGCTGGGTGGTTGGCGGCAGTTCCGCGCGCACCCGATCCATGTGCAGCCGCGAGGCCAGCAGTTCCTGGCACAAGGTGAACAGCGCGGTGACGATCACGGCGGCGGACAGGGTCAGCTTGATCAGCCGGTCCAGCTCGGCGCTGCTGCCGATCTGATCGAGCATCACCAGAGTCAGCAGTGCCGCCGGCACGCTGCCGACCGACAGCCAGCCGACGATCGCCCAATCCAGTGAGCCGTTACGGCCGTGCAGCAGCACGCCGAAGGATTTGCTGATCGAGGCGTAGAGCAGATCGGTGCCCACCGCGAGCGCCGGCGAGATGCCGTAGAACAGGATCAGGATCGGCGTCATCAGCGAACCACCGCCAACACCGGTTGCGCCAACTGCCGTGCCGACAACGAGCCCTGCGATGGAAAAACCGAGTCCGTTGCCTAGCAAGTCCATAGATGATCCGGGAATGAGGACCGCACGGTATCGACTAAGACTGCGCACGACCAAAGAAGCAATTGGTATTCTTTCAGAACGCATCGGAATAAAGAGATCGTTCCATGAAACTGCGACAGCTGCACTACATCCAGGAAGTCGCCAAGCGCGGACTCAATGTCACGGCTGCGGCGGACGCGCTGTTCACCTCGCAGCCCGGCGTATCGAAGCAGGTGCGCCTGCTCGAAGACGAGCTCGGTGTCGACATCTTCGTGCGCAACGGCAAGCATCTGGTCGAGATCACCCCGGCCGGCCAGCGCATCCTCGAATACACGGCGCGGCTGCTGCTGGAAGCGGACAACATCCGCAACATCGCCGAAGAATTTCGCCAGACCGACAAGGGCGAACTGAGCATCGCGACCACCCACACCCAGGCGCGCTATGCGCTGCCGCCGGTGATCCAGCGGTTTCGCGAGCGCTATCCGCACGTCACCCTGCATCTGCATCAAGGCAGCCCGCCGCAGATCGCCAAGATGGCGGTCGACGGCTCGGCCGATTTCGCGATCGCCACCGAAGCGCTGGAACTGTTCGATGAACTGGTGATGCTGCCCTGCTACCACTGGAACCGCAGCGTGCTGGTGGCGCCGACACATCCGCTGGCACTGCGCTATCGCGACCAGCCGCTGGAAATGACGCTGGAAGCGATCGCCGCACATCCGGTGATCACCTACACCTTCGGTTTCACCGGCCGCTCGAAGCTCGACCAGGCGTTCAGCGCCCGCGGCCTGAAGCCGGACGTGGTGCTGACGGCGGTCGATGCCGACGTCATCAAGACCTATGTGCGCCTGGGGCTCGGTGTCGGCATCGTCGCGTCGATGGCCTACGACCCGATCATCGATCACGACCTCGTCCACCTGCCGGCCGATCATCTGTTCGAGCGCAGCACCACCCACATCGGCTTTCGTCAGGGCATGTTCCTGCGCGGTTACATGGCCGATTTCATCACCGAGTTCGCGCCGCAGCTGAGCCGCGACATGGTCGACGAAGTGGCAGCGATCACCGAACCCGAGGCGCGCCAGCGCAGGGTACTGGAACTGATCGCCAAGCTGCCGCTGCTGTAACGAAGCTAGGAACCCGGCTTGAGCCTGCGCAGCACCTCGGCCCAGGAAACCAGCTTGAAGTTCTGCGACTGCGGCGCGTTGTCACCGTCCTGAGCGATGAACAGGCCGCCGGGGAAGTCCTTGCCGAAATCACCGAGCGCCAGTTCGATGCCGTCGGTTTCCGAGGTGCCGCCGATGCCGGCACCGTTGTCGCTGATCTTGAAGCGTCCAACGGCGGCGCCGTCGGCAAGGTCGTAGACCGCGTAAGCGGAATCACCCTGGCTGGAGGCAATCACGTAGCCGTCGTCGCGACCACTGCCGGGTGCCAGCGCCAGGCCTTCGACATCGGCCAGCAGCATGCGGCCATCGGCCTTGGCGAAGCTCGCGGCTTGCGCGGATGCGGCCGGATCGGCGTCGAAGCGCCAGATGCCGACATCTTCCTCGGCTACATAAAGCCGGCCGTTGCGATCATCGGCGACACAGCCTTCCGACTGGCTCGCCAGCTTCAGCTCGCGGACGATGGTGGCGCGCGGCTGCGCGGCGGCGAGATCCAGCGCCAGTTGCACGATGCGGCCGCTCTTGTGGACGAGGAAGGCAAACAGCGCCTGATCCGCCGCGCGCCGGTACAGGCAGATGCCGTAAGCCTCGCCGTCCCCGGCCGGCAGCTTGCCGAGCGGACGCAGCACGCCGCTGCCGGGAGACAGCGCGAACAAGGCGAGCACCGCTTGAGCGGGATCGCTGCGATCGCTGGCGGCGACCAGAACCTCATTGACGCCAGCAATCGACACCTCACCGCGCAGATCGACGGTGTTGAGCCGGGGCGCTGGCAGGAACTGCCGCTGGCTGCCGTCGAGGCCGTAGACGTACAGGCCAGCCTTCTTGTCGCTGGCCACGATCAGACTCTTGGCGGGATCGGCCGGATTGCGCCAGATCGCAGGATCGTCAGCGGCATCGTTGCTGGTCTGCACCGGCGCCGTCTGGCCGACGGCGAATACGCTGGCGGTATCGATTTTCGGCAGCGGGGCCG
>NZ_CAISIQ010000077.1 GCF_903885465.1 uncultured Nevskia sp. | reverse complement strand
TACTGCAGCACCATGTAGGTCGCCGGAACGGAGGTCGAGAAGCGCTGATACTTCTCCATGACCAACGCACTCACCAGACTGCCTTCCTTGATGTAGTCGCGGCTCAGGGTCGGATTGGTGAAGCGGCGATCCGGCGTGTAGGTGCTTTCGAGGTTGATGATCAGCTGATCGAGCAGCGAACCCGGTTCGCCTTCGACCACGTAGCTGACACCGCCGCCGATGTTGTACTCGCGGAAATACTCGCGTGCGATGTGGCCACGCAAACCGTCGCCGGCGGCGATGAAAAAGGTATCCAACTCGCGGCCGGCAGCCGTGTAGTTGTCGACCGGCGACGCCAGCAGGCTGTTGGTTGACGGTCCGAACTCATTGATTGCGGCATTGAGACCGCCAACGCCGTCAAGACGTGCCGAAGCCGCATAGGTGAACCATTCCTTCGCCGAGTAGACGCCGCCTGGGGAGGCTTCAAACGGTGTCTGCGCGAGGATTTCGCCGGAAGTGCCGACTTGGCCGGTGATCGGATTCGGCGTGAGGCCGTTGTTCAGGGCGTTGACCGCGAGGCCGAGCGCATTGTTGTTCGGCAGGTTCTTGTTGACGCCGGAGGCCGTCCAGCGGAATACGCCGTCCGGGTTCAGGCGGCTGACGAAGATCGCCTGCGCGCCCCATTGGCCGAAGTTGCCCTTCAAGCGGATGCCGTAGCTGAGCTTGGTGTCGTAGTCGGCGTACTGGTCATGCACCGTGAACTGCGACGGGATGACGTTGTACTGCGTGTTCGGATTGCCGAAGATCGTCGGCTGAAACTTCTGCGCGAAGGCATCGACGAGGACTTCGTCGGTGAACTGGTAGTTCACGCGCACGCCGAGCGAAGGCACGCGCTTGTCGGAGAACTCTTCCTGGGCATTGTCGAGAATCGAGTGACGGCGGAAGTCGATGCCGTCAACGACATCAAGCACCCGGAAGAAGATCGCCTGACCCCAGGCAATCTGCTGGTTGCCGACACGAACGTTCAGCGGGCCTTCCTGGTAGTCGAGGAACAGGGCAGGGAAGTAGACGAGGTAGTTCGGTCCGGCCGCTTCCAGCGGGTTCGGCCGCTTCATGCCGTCGACCTTGTACTGGAAGTAGTTCGGGGCGCCGCCGTAGAGGCCCGGATCGCCACCCTGGATGCTGCCGGTAGCGGCATTGGCAACGCTGACCGGATCGAAGCTGCTGTAGTTGCCGGGATCGACGATGCTGCGCAGACGGGCGACGATCTTCAGGCTCGGCGTGAACTTCATCGCGCCTTCGAGCTCGATGCGCAACAGATTCAGGTTGAAGAAGTTGTTCGCCGGATTGACCGGACGGGTGACCGTGTCATTGAGCAACGGGTTCGGTACCGAGAACGCCGGCAGCAGGCCGCCCAGCGCATCGACCGGCTGTGGCACACCCGGCATTCTCGCGGTGGGCACACCGTTGAAGGTGTTGCCGCGCTGATTGTTGGGATTCTCCGAGCCGAGGCTGATCGCCAGTTCCGGGCGGATGAAGCCACCCCAACTGACGTCGAAATCGGCAAACATGCCGGTACCGTTGCTGGCGCTGCCGTCACTGTTGGTGCTGCCGCTGCTTTCACCGCCGTCCTGCGCGAACACCGTACCCGTCGCAAGCGCCATGGCTGCCGCGACAATGATCTTGATCCCTGGAATCTTGCTGCTGTTGCTCATTGTTTACCCCTCCGTATGCAGACCCTGTTTTTTTATTAATGCGAGTCCTGCCGATCTGTTGCCGACCGATCAGTTCTCGATTCTCAGAATGCGTCCCGCCTGGCCGACGGCCAGTGCTGCCGTGCTGCCTTCCGGCTGACCAATGCCCTGGTACCACAGGGTGCTGACACCGCCACCGGTAACCCCGGTCCAGGTGCTGCCGTTGTCGCCGCTGTAACGCATTTCGCGCATGCCGGTGACCACCACCTTGCCGTCGTTGCTGGAATGAACGCCGAGCAGGATGGCGCCGGTGCCGGCATCCACCTTGGTCCAGCTGTCCCCGTTGTTGGCACTGCGCAGCACGGTGCCGTTCTGGCCCACCGCGTAGCCGATGCCGTTGCTGCCCATGAACAGCGCGAACAGCGAAGCGTCGCCCTTGTTCAGCGACTTCCATTCGCTGCTGCCCGCCGCGCGGCGCATGATCAGCGAGAACTCGCCGGCGATGGTGATCGTGCCGTTCTCATCGATCGCTGCGGCGTACATGTGCGGCTCGGTGCCGGCTTCTGCGTATTGCTCCCAGACCGGCTTGATCGCCGCCCAGGTGGCGCCGCCATCGGTCGATGACAGCACGGTGCCGAAAGCGCCGACGGCAACCGCCGCGCCCTTCGAATTGACGGCAACCGAGAGCAGCCTTTCGGTGCTGCCGGATTCAACCTTCTTCCACTCGCCGCCGCTGCGCGTCAGGATCAGGCCCTGCTGGCCGACGGCGATGGCATGTTCGCCTTTCAAGGCAACGCCGAGCAGTGCCAGCCGCGTCGGAACGTTCTTCGCCGGTGCCCATTTCTGGCCGCCGTCGGTGGTTTCGAGAAGCGTGCCAGGAGCGCCGGCGGCAAGCCCGTTGCTGCCATCGAAAGTGACGGCGAACAAGGCGTCGTGGACAGTGCCGGTGACGACGGCTGTGGCCGTGGCGGCCTGCAGCGCGCCAGACGCGCAGAGACCCAAGCCCAGTGCTGCGCCGATGACGACCGATTTCAGTGTGTGCTTCATGCGCTACCAACTCTCCGGAATATTCGAATGGCGGCTTCCGTTGGTGCGGAAGCCGCCATACAGCGAAACGCTTCGAACCGGGATCAGCCGGTGCCGAGGCGAGAAATTGCCTGAGTGGTCAGATACTTCGAGTAGACGTCTTCGCCCTGCTCGGAGAACTTCGACTTGTAGCCGCCGGTCACTTCCCTCACCTGCGAGAAGCGGCTCATGCGGTTGGCCTGCAGATCATGGCTGTGGACGTACACCCATGACCAGTCCGGGAAGCCCTCGGCGTCCTTGATGGTCATCTTGTCATTCGAGTACTGCGCGAAAGCAGGCTCGAAGGACTTCCAGATCTCGCCGCGGCGGTCGTAGGTGATGTAGGCGACGAACATGCCGTTGCGGGCATCGATCCAGATGCGCTTCTTGCCCACCGGCGAACGCGGATAACCGGTCGGTTCGGCTTCGAGCACGATGCACTCGGGGATCAGTTCGAACCAGGTGTCGAAGAACGTGGTGCCCTTCGGGCCGCCGTGCACGGTGCGCTCGTAGTTCGGGTGATAGCCGCCGCGGAAGTTGATGCCGCTGATGCAGCCCATCATCGGCTGGCGGCCAATGATCTTGTAGTTGCCCCAGGTCAGCATCGGGTCGCCGGCAGCCCAGGCATCGGACAGGAACAGTGTGATGCCCGGCACCAGCGGCTCGAAGCGCTGGTTGGCCGGGAACTGGCGCACGCGACGGAACGCCGGCAGGTAGCCATAGAGATCCGGGAACTTGCGCTGATCGTAGTACCAGGTGTTCAGGAACGACGAGCCAGCGGTTTCCGTCGGCGAGGTGAAGAACACCGACTGGTAGCGCAGCAGGTCCTTCTTGCCGTTGTAGACAGTGCCATCGGCGCGCGCCGTGGTGTTCATTTCGCACCAGACGAAATCGTACTTGTAGGCTTCGCTGCCATCCGGCGCGATATCCCAGTCACGAATCGCGTACTGCGAATACGAATGACGACCCCAGGCCAGGGTCAGATTGGAAATTGCTTCCAGGCCATTCTTCGGTTCCGGAAATGGATTGCCACCATTCCAGGGGCCGCCATCCTTGCCGACGATGTTGCCGGTGTCATCGAACTTGGCCGTGCCCTGATTCTTGAGCGTGGCTTTCAAGTACTGGTTCGGGAACAACTTGGAGACGTCCTTGGTGGACTCCACAACGTTGATCTTGCGACCCTGATTCTTGATCTGGATGAAGGTGATCGGATCGAACAGATCCTTGACCGCATCGACATTGGCGGCGCTGATGACGTCGCCGGGCTTGATCTTGCCCTTGGTGTACATCGAGATCGACAGCAGTTCGTCCGGATAGGCCTTGCTACTATCCGCGGCGTTACCGATCATCGGCCATAGCGGCGCGAGCACACCTGCGGTGCCAACACCCATGGCGGCCTTCTCCATGAGCATGCGACGCCCATAATTGAAATCGTATTTCTTGATTCTCATGTTTCCTCTCCTCGCTGACGATGCACATTAAGAACGGTGCGGCGATGCGCCGTTGACTTGAAGGTTAAGCACCGATCAGAGAACCGGTCTTCCCCATTCCACAAAGCACTACGAGCTGCACCTGCAAATGGACTCACTCACTGATGGACGGTCACCCGTGCTTCGCCAATAATCAACTGGCGCTGGGGGCAAGCTTCGGATGATTGATCTGCGCTTCATCAGCGGCGCCGGTGAAAGCGGACAGATCCACACCTTCGCCAACCAGCAGATCCTTTCTGGCCACGAATTTCGGTTTGACGATCCAGACCAGCAGCGGCAGCAGCACCAGCGCCAGGATCATGTTGAACAGCATGGTCAGCGTCAGCAGCAGACCCATGTCGGCCATGAAGCGCAGGCTCGACATGAAGATCCACGGCAGGATGCCGACGAACATGATCGATGCCGTGAACAGGATCGCCTTGCCGGTCGTCACCAGAGACACCGTGATGGCGCGCCCCCAGTCGTGATCCTGGGCGTGATACTCCTCGCAGATGCGGCTGAGCAGATAGATGCCGTAGTCGATACCGACGCCGACGCCGATCGCGGCCACCATCAGTGAGTTGATGTCGAGGCCGATGCCGATCACGTGCATCGCGGCGTTCAGCGAGAAGTTCGCCATGTTCACCGGAATCAGCAGGATGATGCCGGCCACCAGCGAGCGGTAGGCGAGGCTGCAACCGGCCAGAATCACGAGGTTGAGCAGCGCGATGATCAGGTAGTGATAGCGCTCGACGACGTGGTTCATCGCGTATTGCAACGCGATGGTGCCGGAGCCGAGGCGGATGGTGAATTCCTTATGGTCGACGCCGACGATGTCGATGGCCTTCTTGGCTTCACGCAGGGCCGCGTCAACGGTTTCCTGCTTGTTGTCCTTGAACCACAACGACACGGTGCCGTTCTGCTGCTCGAAATCGATGACGTGCAAGAAGGCTTTCGGACTGGAGCCGACCATTACCGCGCCGGCGGCGGCACCGACATAGAAATCGGTCGGGTCAAGCGGCGCCCAGCGAGGATCGCCACCACCAAACAGACGGTTCGCTTCCACCAGATAGTCACCGAAGGCCAGCGTGGCACGTGGTGCGTCCGGGCCGTTCTCGATGATGTGCTGGATTTCGGCCATCGTTTCGATGGTTTCCGCCCGCTGCATCAGCCGGTTCGGCGACTTCTGATCCTTGGCCTCGAAGATGATTTCCAGAGTATTGACGCCAGCGAAGTTGCGATTGATCTGGCGAACTGCCTCGTTGAACTCGGAATCGTTCCAGAGCAGATTCGAGCCTTCCACCGGGTTGCCGATGCGGATATGCAAGGCATTCTGAACGGCGAACACGCCGATGCCGATCATGATGCCGGCCGTCCAAGGCGCCGCGCGGCCATAGGTAAGCGTGGCGATGCGACGCAGCAGGTGCTGCAGGAAAGTCGTGCGTCCCTTGCCGACCAGTTCGTCGACGTTGTTCGGTGGCGGTAGCCAGGACAGCAGCAGCGAAATCAGGAACACGCCGGTCGGAATCAGCCAGACGCACCAGAAGCCGCAGAACAGCGCGAAGCGTTCCATCGCCGGAATCGGCGCGATGGCGATCAGGAAGATGCCGACGATGTCGGTGAAGATGCCGAGGATCGACGGCGCCATCATCACGCCCATGGTGATCTCGGCTGCCTGCTTGCGATCCTTGAGGTGCGCGTAGATCTCGTAGTAGCGCTCGGTGAACTGCACGCAATGGGAGAACGAACGCGCCACCAACAATAGCGGTACCACCATCAGCAGGGGTTCGATCGGCGACTTGATCCAGCCGGTGAGGCCGAAGCCCCATATTGCGGCGACGATGCTGGTGACGATCGGCGTGACGATGCCGACGACGTTGCGCATGTACAAGGCCAGCGCGACCACCAGTGCGGTGAGGGTGATCGCGAAGATCTTGAACATCTCCTGCTTGTAGGTGAACACCCAGCCAGTCAGCGCCGGCTGGCCGGCGAGATAGACGTTGTGGTGTTCGTCGCGGGCCTTCTCGACCAAGCCCTGCACATACTTGAAGGCTTCTGCGTAGTCGAGGCGCGATTCGATGAACGTCGCGTTGATCAGGGTCGCCGATTGATCGGCCGAAATCAGGAAGGTCCGTGCATTCGGAGATTTCTCGACGCGCACCTTGAAGTCGGCGATTTCCTCCGGCGAAGTCGGCACCGAGTCACCCATCAGCGGGCGCATGTCGATGCCGAACGGCGTGGCTTCGGCGTAGCGAGCCTTTTCGGTTGAGATCGACAGGATCTGGTCGTGGTCGACACCGGGCGCAAGATCGATGTCGCGGGTCAGGTTCCAGACTTTCGACAAGGTCTCGGCGTTGTAGATGTCGCCGTCCTTGCGCTGGAGCATCAACGTGAAAGTCAGAGGATTGCCGAAATTCGGATGGTCCTTGAACACCTGCACATAGGGTTCGTCGCGCGGCAGCAGGTCGGAAAAAATGGTGTCGAGCTTGACGTCTTTCAGACCTATGCCGAAGAAGAGGGTGACCGCTGCGAATACCGCAGCGCTGAGGCCGCGGTGATTCATCACCCACTTCGCAATCCGGAATCGCAACGAGAACATTCGCTAGAACCTCAATGGAAAAGGATGCCGCCAATCAGCAGCCAGAGCTGCCAGCTAATTTCGAATTAGAGAGCGAAGCCCGCAGCAGTCCGATATGACAGACAGCCGGTTGCCGACATCAATGACGTCATCATCCTTTCCGTTCCTCCCGCTGTAACCTTCTGAGTACGCTGCAAGGCTGCAGGTGCTCAGTGGTTTCTAATTTATGTTGATTGGATTAGACGTTCTGCGGGCTTGTCCAGCACTACACCGAAGGGTAGTTTCTGAGGGTAGTCTTGCTCTTTGGGCGAGACGTACAACTCAATTGAACAGAGTGTGCAAAACAACAATCAGGCGATCAGGCCCAGCTGTCTGCCGGCAGTGATGGCCTGTACTCGGCTGCTGACGGCCAGCTTCGAGTAGATGTTTTTCAAATGGAATTTGATG
>NZ_CAISIQ010000076.1 GCF_903885465.1 uncultured Nevskia sp. | reverse complement strand
GCGCCAACGACGGCAGAGGCCCCGAAAGCCAAACCCGCGAAACCGGCACCGGCCGCGATGACTGCTCCAACAACGAGCACAGCCGGCGACACCGCACACGCCAGCATCGAAGACTTCGCCAAAATCGACCTGCGCATCGCCCGCATCGAAAACGCCGAAAGCGTCGAAGGCGCGGACAAGCTGCTGCGGCTGACGCTCGATCTCGGCGCGCTGGGCAAGCGGCAGGTGTTTGCCGGCATCAAGAGCGCTTATCCGCCAGAGAAACTCGTCGGCCGGCTGACCGTGATGGTCGCCAATCTGGCGCCGCGCAAGATGCGCTTCGGCATGTCCGAAGGCATGGTGCTGGCGGCCAGCGGTGATGAAGGCGGGCCATTCCTGCTGGCGCCGGATGATGGCGCGCAGCCGGGCATGAAGGTGAAGTGAATCTCGACCTCAAGTTCGCGGCGAAGCTGTACTGCACCGCGACCGGTGCCGCGCTGATCGCCCTCGGCCTGAGTGCCTGGGGCACGGATCGCGCAAACCCGATCATCGGCGCGATGCTAGCCGGCGCCGGGTTGTTCCTGATCGCCGGCAGCTTCGGCCGCCCGACCCGGCTGACCGCGATGCTGGCCTTGTGCGCGCTGTGCTTCGGCGGCGCTTTCCTCGCCGGGCTGGGCTATGCGCTGCTGGCCTTGGTGCTGCCGTCATGGCCGGTGTTGCGACTGCTGCTGATCGAACTCGCGGCGACACTCGCCGCCGCGACGTTGGCCCGCAGGATGTATCTCGAATCGCTTAAATGAGCGGCTCAGTGACTGCAGACCTGGCCTCCCGCCTCGACGAATTGCTGCCGCAGACGCAGTGCCGCCGCTGCGGCTTCGACGGCTGCCGGCCGTATGCGGAAGCGCTGGCCAACAGCAGCACGACGCTGAATCGCTGCCCGCCAGGCGGACTGGCGACGATCGCCGCGCTGGCCGCTGCGCTCGAGCTGTCGCCACTCGCGCCCGATGCTTCGGTATGGCCGGACGATGCTCCGCTGACGAAGGATCATGCGTTGATCCAGACCATCGCGGTGATCGACGAAACGCGCTGCATCGGCTGCTACAAGTGCGTGCTGGTCTGTCCGGTCGACGCGATTCTCGGCGCGCCGAAGTTCCTTCACGTGGTGATCGACGAGGACTGCTCCGGCTGCGATCTCTGCCTGCCGCCGTGCCCAGTCGACTGCATCTCGCTGGAGGTGCGGCCAGCCGCATTGACGCCGGCCGCAGCGATGACTGAACGCTGGCGCAATCTGCACGAGCGTCGCAAGGTCCGTTTGGCGCGTGAGCGCGAGCAGCGCGACGAAGCCCGCCGGCTGCGCCGTGGCGAAGTGCTGGCGGCGCAGGCGAAGGAGATCGACATCGGCGCCGCGATCGCCCGCGCGCGGCTGCGCAGACAGCAGACCCAGCCCTGAATTCGCCATGAAACTGGAAAACCGCATCGAGCTGTACCGGCGCCTCGCCGCCGCCAATCCGGACCCGCGCAGCGAGTTGGTCTACCGCAACAGTTTCGAGCTGCTGGTGGCCGTGGTGCTGTCCGCGCAGGCCACCGATGTCAGCGTCAACAAGGCGACGGCGAAGCTGTGGCCGATCGCCAGCACGCCGGAAGCGATCCTCGCGCTCGGTGAGACGAAGCTGCGCGACTACATCAAGACCATCGGTCTCTATCAAACTAAGGCGAAGAACGTCATCAAGTTGTGCGAACTGCTGCTGGCGCGCCATAGCGGTGTGGTGCCCAACGATCGCGCCGCACTCGAGGCGCTGCCCGGCGTCGGCTCGAAGACCGCGAGCGTGGTGCTGAACGTCGCTTTCGGCGTGCCGACGATCGCCGTCGACACCCACATCTTCCGGATCGCCAACCGCACCGGCCTAGCGCCGGAGAAGACTGCCGACAAGGTCGCTGCGAAGCTTGAAAAAGTGACGCCGAAGGAATTCCTGCTCAACGCCCATCACTGGCTGATCCTGCACGGCCGCTACGTTTGCAAGGCGCGACAGCCGGAATGCTGGCGCTGCTCGATCGTCGATCTCTGCGGCTACAAGGCGAAGACGCCAGCGGCAGGCGAAGCGGCAACGGCACTGAAAGGCAAGCCGGTGGTCAGAAGGAAACCCGCGCCGCGCAAATCGGCCGTGCGTTGACCGCACCGATCAAACCCGGACAATCGACCCGATGGATGACGGCCTTTCCCCAATACCGAACGCGATCCGCCCGCTGTGGCAGACGCTGCTCGCCGACGCGATCACTCGGCCGGCCGATCTGCTATCTGCCCTCGGCATCGATCCGGCGCATCCAGCGCTCGCCGCTGAACTGCTGCGCGCATTTCCGATCCGGGTGCCGCGCGGCTTCGCGGCTCGCATGGCTCGCGGCGATGTCGACGACCCGCTGTTCCGGCAGGTCTGGCCATCACCGCGCGAAGCCGATGAGGTGCCCGGCTATACGACGGATGCGGTCGGCGATCTGGCCAAGCTGAAAGATGGCGGACTGATCCACAAGTACCAGGGCCGGGCACTGGCGATCGCCACCGGTGCCTGCGCGGTGAACTGCCGTTATTGCTTCCGCCGGCATTTCCCGTACGGCGATGCGCTCGCGTCCCGCAACCATTGGCGCGCGACGCTGGCCAGCCTCGACGCTGACCCGAGCATCGAGGAAGTGATCCTCTCCGGTGGCGATCCGCTGGCGCTGTCGGATGACAAGCTCGCCGAGTTCGCCGCAGCGCTGGCCGAACGGCCGTGGATCAAACGGCTGCGACTGCACACGCGGCTGCCGGTGGTGCTGCCGGAGCGGGTCGACGAACGTCTGCTCGGCTGGCTGTCGGCGAGCCGGCTGCAGAAGGTCGTGGTGCTGCACATCAACCACGCCAACGAGATTGACGAGGCGGTGATCGAAGCCTGCACACGGCTGCGCGCGGCCGGCGTCACGCTGTTGAATCAGGCCGTATTGCTGCACCAGGTCAACGATTCAACGGATGCGCAGGCCCGCCTGTCCGAGCGCTGCTTCGCCGCCGGCGTGCTTCCCTACTATCTGTTCGTTCTCGACCGGGTGGCAGGCGCCGCACATTTCGACGTGAGTGAACTGACAGCACAGACGATCATGCGGGAGCTGGCAGCACGCTTGCCCGGCTATCTGGTGCCGCGCCTGGTCCGCGAAATCGCCGGCGAGCCGGCCAAGACCCAGCTGCCGTGGTAACGGCCCGGCTCATCCCGCCACGGTCATGAATCTGCCGCGCGAGCCCGCCTCGTCCCGGGCCGCATTCCGCGCGGCGCTTGCTGCATCGTCGCCTGCACAGGGTCGCGTATGCGCCGCGCTGCTGCTGCACATCGACGGCTTGGCCGGTATCGAGGAGCGCATCGGTTTCGTCGAAGCCGAAACACTGGCAGGACTGGTCTCGGCGGCGATCAGTACACGACTGATGTCGGACGATGCGCGCTACGCCTTGTCGATCGACGAAATCGGCCTGATTCTGCAGCGCGCGGACGCCGCCGGCATCGAACGATTCGCAGAAACCCTGCGCCGCGAGCTGCACGAGGAAATCTTCACGGTCCGAGACCAGGAGGTGCAGATCTCGGTCACGCTCGCCTGGTTCCAGACCGGCACCGCCGACACGCTCGACGCGATGCTCCTCAAGCTGGTCAGCGAAGCACGCGCCGCCTCGCTGAAGGGCGGCAACACGGTGATCGGCGTCGGCTTGGTTGCCCCTTCGGTGCAGAACGAACTTGAAGATGCGCGCATCGCCGGCCTGACCCGCCGCGCGCTCGCCGAAGACCGCATGCGGCTGGCATTCCAGTCGATCGCCAGCCTCGAAGGCGGCCGTCATACCCACTTCGATCTGCAGGTGCGCATGGTCGACGAAGACGGCCATGAATGGCGCGCCTCGGAGTTCCTGCCGGCCGCCCAGAAATTCAATCTGATGCGCTCGGTCGATCGCTGGGTGATCGCCACAGCGCTCGATATCGTCCAGCGCCGTCGCGGCACCCGTGACGCAGCCACGCTGTTCATCAAGCTGTCCGAAGACACAGTGCGCGATGCCGAAGCCTTCATCCTCTGGCTGCGCGGCCTGCTCGATGGGCGGCGCCTCAAGGCTAGCGAAGTGGTGTTCCAGGCCCAGGAGCTGGTGCTGCAGAACCACATCCGCAAGGCGCGCGCGCTGACCCGCGAACTGGTCGAACTTGGTGCCGGTGTCGCCATCGAGCACTTCGGCGTCGGCAGCAACTCCCGGCAGATGCTCGACTACATCCCGGCCCAGTTCCTGAAGTTCCACGCCTCGTACACGCAGTCGTTCACCGATCGCGAAGTCCAGAAACGGCTCGGGGAATTGATCGAAGCCGCGAAGCAGCACCGGATGAAAACCATCGTCAGCCATGTCGAGCGCGCCGACATGATGGCCAAGCTCTGGCAGATGGGCATCCACTTCATCCAGGGCTACCACGTACAGGAGCCCGAGGTGGTGATGCTCGGCGAGGATCTAGGGGTGAAGCGCTGAGCAGCGCGCAACGAAAAGGCGACCCGCGGGTCACCTCTTTTGTCGCAAACCTTCCCAAGGCGGGTGCTCACGATCGCCACCGACCGAGGGCTCCCGAACGCTTTACCCGGGGATCGGTCGCAAGGCGATCGGGAACAGCATCCCCCGCATCAGGCCGATGCCTGAAGTCGAGCAATGCGCTCTTCGAGCGGGGGATGCGTCATGAACAAGCTCTTCACCTCGCTGGCAATGCCAAACGCCTGCATGCCCTGCGGCAAGGTCGACGGTTCATGCTGGGCTTTAAGCTTCTGCAGCGCGGCGATCATCTTGCGCTTGCCGGCGTAGTGCGCGCCGCCAGCGTCGGCGGCGAACTCGCGGCGGCGCGAGAACCAGGCGACGACGATCGAGGCCGCGAAGCCGAGCACGATCTGCATGACGAACGAGGTCACGTAGTAGCCGATGCCTGGACCGCCACGATCGTCGCGCTTAAGCGCCGAATCCACCGCATAGCCGATGACCCGCGACAGGAAGATCACGAAGGTGTTGAGCACACCCTGGATCAGGGTCAGGGTGACCATGTCGCCATTGGCGACGTGGG
>NZ_CAISIQ010000075.1 GCF_903885465.1 uncultured Nevskia sp. | reverse complement strand
CCAAATCAGGAATACTTCCTTACGCCTTGTTTTTATTGATTTTTGCGTTGCAGCAAATGCCTGACGAAAGACTGCTGCTGTTTCATTGCAGGGACGACTTCAGAGTCACATCCGGCACACCGTGCCTTGACAGACGCAGTTCCAGAGGAAGGCCGTTGGCGGGCAGGCGCAGCGAGATGCTGGTGCCCTGGTTCGGCTGGCTATCGATCGTCAGCCGGGCGCCGAGTGCTTCGGCCCGTTCGGCCATGCCCAGCAGCCCGAAGCCGGCGCGCCGCCCATCAGGACGCGCGCGTTGACGCTCCTCGGCGCTGGCCTGTAGCGGCATATCGGCCGGCAGGCCGATGCCATCGTCGGCAATGCGCAGATGCAGACTGCCGTCGACATCGCCGAACAGCATCACACTGATCCGACGCGCCCTTGCGTGGCGAGTGGCGTTGATCAGCGCTTCCTGGGCGATGCGGTACAGATAGACCTGCGCCAGCGCCTCGCCGGGTACGCGTTCGACATCGATGCGCACCTCGAAACGGATCTGCGGGCAGCGGCCAGACCAGTCGGCGACCAGATTCTCCAGGGTCGGCCCCAGACCGAATTCGTCCAGCCCGGCCGGCCGCAGTCGCGCCAGCAGGCTGTGCAGGCCATCGTAAAGCTGGGCGATGCCGGCCCGGATGCCGCCGGCACGCGCCATCAATTCCGGGGCGGCGCTGCCGAAGCGCTGCTGCAGCACGGCGGCTTCGGCATCGATTGCCGCCAGACTCTGGCCCATCTCGTCATGCAGCTCGCGAGCGATCGAACGGCGCTCGCGCTCCTGCACTTCAAGGCTGTGGCGCAGCAGGCGTTGATTATCCGAGCGCGCCTGTTCCAGATGACCACCGAGCGCGATCACGCCATCGACGATGGTGCGCAGTTCCAGCGTGGTGACCGATGGCAGGGTCGGATGCAGTTCGCCGCGGCCGATGCGATCGAGCGCATCACGGATCACGTCGATCGGCTTCAGCGCCCGCCAGACCGAAAACACCACGATGGCATTGGTCAGAAAGCCGATCGCGACAATCAGCAGCAGCAGCGGCCGCGCTTCGTTCCAGGCTTCGAGAATTTCGTCGGCGGGATCGGAATGGATGATCACCGGCACGGCTGTTCCATCCGGCTGCAACCATTGGTGCGGCAGTTCGCGAGGCGCGGTGGTGACGTGGGCGATGAACCAGTCCGGCACGCTGTCATCGATCGCCGCAGGACAGGAGCGGCCGTCGCTGCGCAGCTCGCCACCCGGCCGCTCGACGCAGAGATGGCGGGTGTGATCGAAGACGCTTAGCAGCACCGGCAGCACCTGGCGCTGAGCCTGCGTCGCAGGCACAGCCTGATCATTGAGGAGATTGGTGGCCAGCCTCATCACCGCATCGATCTCGCCGCGCACTGCGCGCTTCGAATTGCCGAGCACGGCAAACACGGCAAGCACCAGCACCACGCCCAGCAGGAGCCCGATGAACAGGCTGAGCCGCGTCTTGAGATCCACCCGTGTCCGCCAGGCACGGAGCAGCTCGCGCATCAACCAGCGGGCACGGCTCAGCGCCGTAGGCTTTACTGCCAGCGCAAGCTCAGACACGCACGACGCCAGCCACGATCGCCAGACGAGCCATCTCGGCCGCCGAGCGCAGGCCGAGCTTCACGCGGATCTGCGAGTAATGGTTGGAGACCGTTTTGCCGCTGATGCACAGGCCGGTTGCGATTTCCCGCACCGAATGCCCTTCGGCAACCTGCCGGAAGATTTCGAACTCGCGCTGGGAAAGCTTGTGCAGCACGTCGTTCGTCTGCCGACGGGAAGGTCCCGTTCTGGCCAGATCCGGCGACAGGAATTCCCGGCCGTGAGACACCGCGTCGACAGCCGCCACCAAGGTGTCTGCCGCCGAGCGCTTGCTGACATAGCCGAGTGCGCCAGCCGCCAGCGCACGTTCGACGAACATCGATTCCTCGTGAACGCTGAACGCCAGCGCCCGAAGTTCCGGCTGCCGTGCACGCAGGCGGCGCAGCAGTTCGATACCGCCGACACCCGGCAGCGACAGGTCGGTGATCACCACATCCGGCGCGCATTCCAGAAACCGCCGATAACCCGCGGCAGCAGACGCCGCTTCGGCAACCACCGTGTATTCGGGTGCGCATTCCAGCAATTGGCGATAGCCAGCCCGGACGACGGCATGGTCATCGACCAGCAGAATTCGAATCATGTTGTTCTCCTCTAGCAAGCAGAGCGCTCGACGCGGCGCCTTGTTGGGTCCGACGGGCAAATGAAAAGGCCCAGGCGATCATTGCCCGGGCCTCGTGATACTGACAACAACCGGCTTTCAGAAGCCGATCAGATTACAGCTGGATCAATAGCCGATGCAGACCGACTTCGTTTCCAGGTAGTTGTTCAGCACCTGGTGGCCCATCTCGCGGCCCCAGCCCGACTGCTTGTAACCGCCGAACGGCATCGACGCATCGAAGACGTTGTAGCAGTTGACCCAGACGGTGCCGGCACGCAGACGCGGCACCAGCTTGTGGATCTTCGACACGTCCTGCGACCAGATGCCGGCTGCGAGGCCGTACACCGAATCGTTGGCGCGGCGAACCAGTTCGTCATCCATCTCCTTGAAGCGCGACGCGACCAGCACCGGCCCGAAGATCTCTTCCTGCACGACCTTGGCGCTGTCGGGAGCGTTGATGATGAGCGTCGGCTCGACGAAGTAGCCTTCGTTGCCCCAGCGGCTGCCACCAGTGGCGAGCGACGCGCCCTCGGTCTTGCCGGCGGCCATGTAGCCGGACACGCGATCGAACTGCACCTGCGAGACCAGCGGGCCGAGCTGGGTCGACGGATCGAGGCCCGGGCCCATCTTCAGACCCTTGGCATAGGCGGCGATGCCGGCGATCACTTCGTCGTAGACCTTGTCCTGGATGAATAGGCGCGAACCGGCGCAGCAGGTCTGGCCCTGGTTGAAGAAGATCGCGCTGGCAGCACCCGGGATCGCCTTCGACAGATCGGCGTCGTTGAGGATGATGTTCGGCGACTTGCCGCCGAGTTCCAGGGTCAGCTTCTTGAGGTCATTGGCAGCTGCCTTGACGATCAGCTTGCCGACTTCCGTCGAACCGGTGAAGGCAACCTTGTCGACACCCGGATGGCCGGCCAGCGGCGCGCCGGTGGTTTCGCCGAAGCCGGTGATGATGTTCAGCACGCCCTTCGGCAGGCCGGCTTCCATAATCAACTCGCCGAGACGCAGCGCGGTCAGCGGCGTTTCTTCGGCCGGCTTCAGCACCACGGTGCAGCCGCAGGCCAGTGCCGGCGCCAGCTTCCAGGCCGCCATCAGGATCGGGAAGTTCCACGGAATGATCTGGCCGACAACGCCGATCGGCTCGCGACGGGTGTAAGCGTGGTACTCGGTGCCCGGAGTGAACGGCACCGACAGATCCAGCAGGCCGCCGTCGATCTTGGTCGTC
This sequence comes from uncultured Nevskia sp., assembly GCF_903885465.1. Classification (GTDB taxonomy): domain Bacteria; phylum Pseudomonadota; class Gammaproteobacteria; order Nevskiales; family Nevskiaceae; genus Nevskia. The sequence continues at coordinate 331 of NZ_CAISIQ010000075.1, read as the reverse complement.
CAGCCCGCCATGTAATGGAAGATGTCGGCGGCGAGCACGACATCGGCGACGCGGGCAACGACGACCGGCTTGCCGTTGTCCAGCGATTCCAGCTGCGCCAGCTCGTCGGCGTTCTGCAGGATCAGGTCACCGATCTTGTGCAGCAGCTTGCCGCGGTTGGCCGGCGACATCTTGCGCCACTCGCTGTGATCATCGAAAGCGCGACGAGCCGCCGCGACGGCGGCGTTGACGTCTTCCTTGCTGCCGCTCTGCGCGTGCGCCACGACCTGGCCAGTGGCCGGGTTGTAGATTTCGAAGGTTTCACCCGACGACGAGGTGACCCACGCGCCGT
>NZ_CAISIQ010000074.1 GCF_903885465.1 uncultured Nevskia sp. | reverse complement strand
GGACTGCCGGCCACTGCCAAGCGCTTCCCGGTCTGCGCATCGAAGGCCATGACATGGCCTTCGACGCCTGCAAGCGGTCGGAAGATCGATCCGATGACCGCGAAGCTATTACTTGGGACTGATCTTGTTGATCTTCGAACCTTCAAGAGACACATCGGCGATCAGGCCTTCTTCGCTGATCACGAAGCCGAGTATGGATTTCTTCAGGGTGTCGCTGTCGTAATCGCCGCCAGCACCCTTCTTGACCATGGCGACACCGGTATCGACTCCGATCGACCAGCCCTTGCTGGCAATGAAGTCATCCAGCGACTTCTGCGTCATGAACAGAAGGAGCTCGCTGTGCTTGGCGACACCGAGGGTAAGACCGACGGATGCCGACGTCAGGCTGTAATAAGCGACGGTCTTCCCCTTCGCCTGCAATGCGCCTTCTCCGTACTCGCCGGCAACGCCTGCACCGGCCTTGATCACCCGCGGAAACACCAGAATACCGGCGGCCTTCTGTTGGAGCGCTGCGTGTGTCCCATTAAGGGCATGGAATTGCTTCAGCGTTTCGTCGACTCTCTGGTCGATCGCGGCTTTGCTGTCGGCGAAAGATGCCGTGCTGGTCAGCAAGGCCAGAATGGCGAGGCTGCTCGCCGCCAGTAGTCTCTTTGCGTTCATTTTCGTTTGTGTCCGGTATTGAGTGTGTATCGAAAGGTGCCGTACTTCACTGAGCGCGGCACTAAAGAAACGGTAGCGGCGGATCATCCGGGCGTCGGTGCGTCATCAAACTAATCAGCGCCATTCAGGAAAATCATCGCCTGCAGATGTTGATGACTCCCCTCTGCGGGCTGACGTACAGACTCTGGCGGCAATGGCGCTCAACGTCCTCGCTTCTCGAAGGGACAAGACCGATGAATATGAAAACCGATAGCCAGCTTGAACAGGACGTGATCGCAGAATTGAAATGGGAGCCGGCGGTTAACGCTGCCAATATCGGAGTCGAAGTCAAGAACGGTGTGTTGACCCTGACGGGAAGTGTCGACAGCTACTCGGAGAAATGGACCGCGGAGCACTCGGCATTGCGTGTCGCTGGTGTCACTGCGCTGACAGTAGCACTTGAAGTAAAGCTGCCTGGCATGAGCAAGCGCGCCGATATAGATATCGCGCGCCTGGTCGAGAACGTCATAACCTGGACGACTCTGGTACCCAGGGGTTGCGTCAAGGTTATGGTCGAGAACGGCTGGGTCACGTTGTCAGGTCAGGTCGAGTGGAGCTTCCAGCGCGAGTCGGCCCTTGCGGCTGTACGTCACCTGACAGGTGTCGTTGGTGTGAGCAACGACATCGCGATCGAGCCGAAGGTCTCAAAAGCGTCGGTCAAGACGGAGATCGAAGCAGCCTTGACTCGCAGTGTTTGCGCCAATGCCAACAGGATTTCGGTCGAAGTCCATGGCTCGGAAGTGACCCTGTTTGGCAAGGTTGATACTTGGTCGGAGCGTTCGATTGCCGAACAATCCGCTTGGGGAACGCCGGGTGTGCGGAAGGTGATCGACAATATCACCGTCGTGTATTGAATCAAGGCTTGGTGCCTACCGACTCAATACGCGACGCGTCGGGCGCCTTTACTCGACTTCATCTGGGCAAGACAAGCCAATCGTGCGTGCCGAGAACGCAAAGGTCAAAACGCTCTATATCGCTGACGGCATCAACGAAGCCACCCGCGAGGATGGTCGCGACTGTCGGCGTAGCGATTAGCCAGAACAGCGCCTTCTCTGCCGAAGCCGTCGGCGTTGTGGTGATGGAAAACTCACTGACCAAGGTCGACGAGTTCATGCACATCAGTCGGCGGATGCGGGTGATCGCGCTTCGAAGCGCCGTCGGTGGTATGGCGCTGAGCGTCATCGGCATTGGCTTCGCCGCTGCCGGTTTCTTAAGTCCCGTCAATGGCGCCATCGCGCAGGAAGTCATCGACGTGCTGGCCGTGCTCAATGCCTTGCGCGCGGCATTTCCACCGAAGGTGATTCATGACCTGTAAAGAGACTGCGAGCAGATTTTCAACGAGGCACTTCGATGAATGAACTCAGGTCGTACAAGGTATGGGATGCGCCGACGCGCTGGTTCCACTGGATCAACGTGCTGTGTGTGATCGTTCTTGCAGCGCTGGGACTGGTGATCCTGAATGCCGGTGCCTTCAAGATACCCAACGAAGGCAAGATCCTGCTGAAGACGCTGCATGTCTGGGCAGGCTATGTCTTCGCAGTCAATATCGGTGTGCGCATCGTCTGGGCGTTCGTCGGCAATCGGCAGGCCCGCTGGCGGCAGATACTCCCCGGCAGCCCCGGCTACTTTGCGCGGCTGGGCAGCTACGTCAGCGCATTCGCAGCGGGCCGCCCGGAGCATTATATCGGCCATAACCCGCGGAACGGACCTCTACTTCCCGCCCATTGGACACTGGATCGCACAGTGGATTGCCGCGCCGGGAGTCGATCCGGCGACCTTGGTTCCGTACTCGCCGGAGCTCTACGACAAAGCTGCGTACGCCAACATGCGTTCGATGCGCGAGCCCGTCGCGACGCTGCATCTGTATGGCTTTTTCGTGCTCGCCGCAATGATCGTTATCCACATCGCGGCAGTAGTCATCACCGAACTGCGCGAGGGCGGTACGCTGGTTTCCGCGATGTTCACCGGGCGCAAGATCGTTTCAGGGCAACCCGTCGATGCCCCTGACCCATCAACCAAGAGAAATCCTTGAGCTGAAATTTCGAGCGATGCTGCAGCGCCCGGCGCTCTTCCGGAATGAGTGATTGCGAACCGACACTGACGCGTCTGGCCGCTAGTTTCCCGTGTGGAAACCCTTTCATATCGGACACGCCAGGCTCAGCCATGACATTCAGCGAAGCAGTAAGCAGCCAGCCATTCCCCCAGGATTTCGATTCGCCCGCGTCGAGCGATTCATCCGCCGAAACGATCGTGGTGAAAGATCGTACTGTCGTTGCCGCGAAATCGAGGGCCTATCTTGTCGGTGGTGGAATCGGATCGCTGGCAGCCGCCGCGTTCATGATCCGCGACGGGGGATGGGCGGGGAGCAGCATCACAATTCTGGAGTCCTTGCCGCTGATGGGCGGCAGCCTGGACGGGGCAGGCACCGCCGAGAGCGGCTATTCCCTGCGCGGCGGTCGCATGCTGACGACCGACAACTACGAGTGCACCTGGGACCTGTTCAAGTCGATTCCGTCCCTGGAGCATAAAGGCCTGTCGGTGTTCGACGAGACCGTTGCGTTCAACGAGAAGCTGGTCTCGAATTCGATGGCACGACTGGTGGACCGGCGTCGCGCCAAGGTTCCGGTGAAGTCGATGGGTTTCTCGATGCAGGATCGCGTCGAGCTGCTCAAGCTCGCGACCGCCAGCGAGGACGTGCTGCTTGCGTCGCCGATCACGGACTGGCTATCGCCCCAGTTCTTCGAGACCGAGTTCTGGTTCATGTGGGCCACGACCTTTGCGTTTCAGCCCTGGCACAGCGCCGTGGAGTTCAAGCGCTATTTGCACCGATTCATGCTCGAGTTCTCGCGCATAGAAACCTTGGCGGGGGTCAAGCGCACGGTCTACAACCAGTACGATTCCCTGGTGCTGCCGTTGCTGACCTGGCTGAAAGGGCAGGGTGTCCACCTGATCAACGGTTGCAACGTCACCGACATCGATCACCGCTATCAGGGTGGGCAGGTCGTGCTGACCGGCCTTCATTGCCTGCAGGACGGCAAGATCGGGGTGATCGCGGTGGAGAGCGACGATCTGGTCTTCATCCAGAACGGCTCTATGACCGATTCCTCCAGCCTTGGCTCGATGACGATTGCCCCTGAAAAGTGGGTCAAGCAAGAAGGCGGCGGCTGGACCTTGTGGGAAAAGCTGGCGGAGTTCGGGCAACAATTCGGTACGCCATCGACATTCAACAGCTGCGTTGCGATGTCGTGCTGGGAGTCGTTCACCGTGACGCTGAAGAACCCAATGTTCTTCGAGGAAATGTTCCGTTTCAGCGGCAACGACGCGGGGATCGGCGGTCTGGTCACGTTCAAGGATTCAAACTGGCTGATGTCGATCGTGCTCGCGCACCAGCCGCACTTCATCAATCAGCCCCGGGATGTGCAGGTCTTCTGGGGCTACGCCCTGTTTCCGGACCGCGTTGGAAATTTCGTGCCGAAGGCGATGGCCGACTGCAACGGAGCCGAGATCCTCCTCGAACTCTGCGGCCATCTGCGCTTTGACCTGGAGATGCTGGCATCGGCCAACTGCATTCCCTGCCGGATGCCGTACATCACCAGCATGTTCATGCCGCGCGATTTGTCCGATCGTCCGCTGCCGGTTCCGCCGGACTCGAAGAACCTCGCGCTGATTAGCCAGTTCGTCGAGATCCCGGGAGATGTGGTGTTCACGGTGGAATATTCGGTGCGCGCTGCGCAGATGGCTGTGTACGAGCTGCTCAAGATTGATCGGAGGATACCGCCGATCACCCCCCACGATCATTCGCTGCACACGCAGTTCGAGGCCTTGATCAAGGCCTTTAGTTGACGAGGACCGCGCTAGTCACCCCCCGGCCTTTCAGGGACGCTGGTTGCTTGCTACTGCCTATCGATCGAAGGGGTTTCTTGCTGCTACTGGCGCTGGGAGCCCAATTCGTTGCCGCCCTGGTAAACAGAAGGGCGTTGGCGCTTCTCGTTGATCCGATCACCGCTGTGCGGGTCAGGTAAGGCTGGAGACGCAAGGTTTCCTTCCTGACCACGGAGTAGCACTCGCAACTTGAAGTTTCGAGTTGCGCCCGGTTGAGCACCCGGATCTGACCGCGACGATATGCGATCGCTCCCACTGATTGAAGCTTGAGAGCGACTTCGGTAATGCTTTCGCGCCGCACACCCAGCATGTTGGCGATCAGTTCCTGCGTCATGTCCACCCGATTGTCATCGCAAAGATCCAAAGAACCGATAAGTCTGCGGCAAAGGCGTTGGGTGATTGAATGGTGCCGGTTGCAGACTGCGTTCTGGGCCATCTGTGTCATCAGCGACTGTGCGTAGCGAAGCACCTGCACCATCAGTTCACCGTGACAATTGAACTCCGCCATCAATCGATCCGTTGGCAGCCTGTATACGCAGCACTCACTTCTTACAATCGCCCGGTTCGTCGTGGTGCGGCCGCCCATGAATAATTCGACGCCGACCAGACCCTCATTGCCAACAATGGCGACTTCCGCGGCCCCGCCTTCCCGCGTTTCGCATATCAGTGACACGATTCCATCTGCGGGAAAGTAGATGTGATGTAACGGCTGTCCAGATTCGTGCAACACATCGCCACAGTGGAGAAATACCCGTTCCAGATGAACTGAGATGCGCTCTTGGACTTTCGCCGACAGGACAGCGAGAAGCTGGTTTTGCATCGTCGAACATTGGGCCACGTCGATCACCTCACTCAATTGAGATTGAAGTGTCGTTGACGTCGTGCAGGCCAGCATTGATCTGGGTCATAGGCAGTTGTTCCCGACCTTCGGCGATCTCGCACGGGTGGGCCTCGGTCTGGCCTTCGATGCCGGCAGGCCCGCGGGGCGCCGTCGGCACAGATGTCCTGCACGCCGTTCAATCAACCGCAGATTGCACGCTGCCCCGGTCGCACAGGTTTACGTTGCCGGGTGCGGTATTGCTTCGGCGCGCTGCGTGTGCCGCCTCCTGCCGGAGTATTTGCATGTTTCAGGGCATCAGAACTGCAGCGCCAATGAACCGTCCGGCGCGCAGATCGGCGAGCGCCAAGTTGGCGTCGCGCAGGGCGTAGCGGGTGGTCTGGGTGACGATGCCGACCTGTGGCGCCATACGCAGAAAATCGAGACCGTCCTGGCGGGTGAGATTGGCAACCGATACCAGTTGTCGCTCCTGCCATAGCAGCCTGTAAGGAAAGCCGGGAATGTCCGTCATGTGGATGCCGGCGCAGACAACGCGTCCGCCCTTGCGGACAGCGCGCAGCGCGAGCGGAATCAGGGCGCCCACCGTTGCGAAGATGATCGCCGCATCGAGGGGTTCCGGAGAAGGCTCGTCCGACCCGCCGGCCCAGCCTGCGCCGAGACTGCGAGCAAATGACTGGGCAGCAACATCGCCGGGGCGGGTGAAGGCGAACACCGAGCGTCCCTGCCAGATCGCGACCTGGGCAACGATATGCGCCGCCGCGCCAAAGCCGTAGAAACCGATGTTCCTGCCGCTACCGGCCATCACCAGTGAGCGCCAGCCGATCAGTCCGGCGCAGAGGAGCGGCGCCAATTCTTCGTCGCTACCGACCTCGCCGAGCGGAAACGCATAGCGGGCATCGGCAACGACCGAGCTGGCAAAACCGCCGTCGCGCGTATAGCCCGTGAAGCGAGGCTCGTCGCAAAGATTCTCCCGATTCGAACGGCAGTAGACACAGATCCCGCAGGTGGAACCGAGCCAGGGAATACCGACTCGCTCGCCAATCTGGAGCTCGGCAACGCCGCTACCGATCGCATCGATGCGGCCGACGATCTCGTGTCCCGGAATGATCGGCAGCACGGGGTCGGGCAGTTCGCCGTCGACGACGTGAAGATCCGTGCGACAGACCCCGCAGGCGCCCATCTGCACCCGAATCTCGCCGGGGCCGGGCTGGCGATCGGGAAGTTCGGTCCACTCAAGCGGTGCACCCAGCCGGTTCAGCATCATGGCCTGCATCACGCCCTCCCGATTGGCAACACGCTCGCCGCTAGTGGGAGACGAGCGCGCAGCGATTCGCACTCAGCAACAGATCGCCGGTCACGCCGCCCAGTGTCCAGTCGTGCAGTCGACGGTGTCCGTAAGCCCCTGCGACGATAAGATCAGCGTTGTGTTCCTGGGCAATCAGATTCAGCCGCGCGATGTCGTCACCCGTCGACGGCGACGCAAGAAAGCCTGCGTCGACGCCATGCCGACGCAGCCAGTCGACCACGTCGGCAAGTCGAATACTGGCCTCCGCCAGATCGACCTCGCGTGCGATCGCGATCACCGTCACCTGTTCGGCATTTCGCAGCAATGGCAGCGCATCGAAGACGGCACGACGTGTCTCTCGCGTCTCCTTCCAGCCGATCACCACGTTATCCAGCCTCAGTGTGTCCGTGGTATTCGGCACGATGAGGACGGGACGCCCGGCGTGCATGACCAGATCGCCCATGTTCAATGCCCTTGCCGCATCGAACAGCTCGCCACTGGCAACGCCGGTGATGATGAGATCGGCACTGCGCGACTGAGTTGCCAGATAGTCGGCGATCGATGCGAATTTCGCTGATGAGCGCCATTCGACCGACTTGACGCGGTTCAGAAGCGCGCTGCGAAATTCTGCTTCCGCGTCCCTCATTTCCTCCCCGATTTCTTCGCGGTCCTGCTCGGCCAACTCTAAGGAAACGTAGCTTCCGCCATAGACCATCCGCATCGACTGGCAGGCGGCGATGCCGATCACATGGGCGTGGAAGCGTTCCGCCAACTGACCGGCAATCTCCAGCAGTCCGGTATTCGGTCGCTCGAGCTCCAGGTGAACCATCAGGCTCAGGTAGTTCACGTTGCGCCTCGCGTCGATGCTCGAGTGCCGCGCAGAACTTTCAACCCGCCACCGCTTCCTTGGTCAGCTCCCATGCCTGCTTGAGCTTGGCGCTGCGTCCCTGGTAGGCGCTGCGCATCGCCTTGACGCGATGATCGAGCTTGGTTTTGACGTCACCTTTGGCCTTCGAAAGCTGGTGTTCCAGCGCCGTGAGTTTGTCTTTGGCCTCGTGGTCCAAGGCTTCGACGCGGTGCTTGGCGCGCTTCACGGCCTCGTCCAGGCGGTGCCTGGCTGCAGCCACCTTGGTCTTCAGCTTCAACTTGGCGTCGCCACTGGCCTGCTCGAACTCGGACTGCAGGTCCGTGATCTCGGACTTGAAGGCTGCGATATCGCGGTCGAAGCGGGCGTCGGCAACCTCGGAGCGTTCGCGGCGGAAGACCACACCGCCCACAGCTTCCATGCGGCTGTCGACCGGGGTGATCCAGTCCTCGTCGATCTCGGCGATCACGGCTACCTTGCCCGGCTTCAGAAACGTCTCCGCCTCTTCGACGAAATCGAGACCGACGCCGGCCACCCAGTAGTCCCGCAGAGCACCGACGAGCGTTCCCGTGACCGCGCCGACGGCCGCCCCTGCAGGCCCACCGAGCAGGCCAATGAGGGCGCCGACGCCGAAGCCGACGCTGGTCCCGACCGGCTCCTGACCCGTCGCCTGCTTCAGGCTGATCTTGCCGTGCGCGTCCTTGGCGATCACGCCCATGGCATAGAGGCTGATACCTGCCTCGGCATCGAGCTGGCGGAGCGCACGAGTACCGGCCACGGCGGCGGTCTCGTTGTCGAATACCACGACTAGCATTCTGTTCATTTTGAATTCCTGGATGACGGCTTGCGGTTGCTTGGCAGCGGCAACCGGCATTGAGTGGGATGTTCGTGCAGACCGTCGGCAGCGACGTGTGGCGGTACTGGTGCTTACCAAGCTGATCGCTCTGCTCAGGCTATGCGGTGCGCTGACCCACATAGATCGTTTCGGGGCTGTCAGGGAGAGTCGCAGGCCCCGAGCCTCGGTACCGCTTCAGCCGGAAGCGGGCGAGTGGCGCGACGGCGACGCTGCTTCCGCGCGCAGCATGTACAGGCGCCGAACGATTCCGGGGAGCAGGTCCGGAAGATCCTCGGCGATGAGTCCTGGACCGAATTCGCTCGCGGCCGCGCCATGCATCCAGACGGCGGCGGCACCGGCGAGAAATGGCGTCATGCCCTGTGCCAGCAGTCCGAGCAGCATGCCACTCAGGACATCGCCGGATCCGGCCGTCGCCAGGCTCGGCGGCGCGTTGGTGTTGATCACGGCACGACCATCCGGCGCGGCGATGACCGTATCGCTGCCTTTCAGGACGACGACTGCGCCACATCGACGAGCAGCGGCAAGGCTGCGCGTGAGCTTGTCTCCGCCAGCATCGAAAAGCCGGCCGAACTCCCCATCGTGAGGCGTCAGCACGCAGGGCCCGATGATGGCTTGGTCAAGCACCGCAGGCTCCGTCTGGAAAGCGGTGAGCGCATCGGCGTCAAGCACCGTGGGGCGGCCGCTGGCAAGCATCGACAGCGCACGGTTCCGCGTCTCTGCCGATGGACCTGCACCAGGTCCGATCAAGAAGGCTGTGAAGCGCGGATCGTCCAGCAGCGCTGCGAAGTCTTCGGGCGCAGTAAGGGGATGGACCATGATGCTGATCAGTGCAGCTGCATAGATTGGCAGTGCCACGTCAGGCACCGCGATCGTCGTCAGTCCCGCACCCATTCGTGCCGCTGCACGGGCTGCCATCCTTGCGGCACCGGTGATCGGATAACCCCCGGACACCAGGGCATGACCGCGGGTGTACTTGTTGCCTGCGAGCGTCGGCCAGGGCAGATCGGAAAGCCACAGGGCAGGATCGTTTTCGAAGCTGTTGGGGACGATCTGCTCGAACACCGAAAGCGGAGTTCCGATGTCCGCCACGATCACCTCACCGCACAGCCCTCGACCGGGCATCAGCACATGACCTGGCTTCTTGCGGAAGAAGGTGACGGTCAGGACCGTGGAAACGGCACCCAGGGCTTCGCCGGTATCGCCCATCACTCCGCTGGGCACGTCGATCGCAATCAACGGAACCCTTTTCTTCGATGCAGCGGCCAAAGTCAGCGCCGCGGGCCCGGTCAGCGCCCGGCTGAGCCCGGAGCCGAAAACCGCATCCACGACGAGCTCGGCGCCCTCGAGCGCGACGGGAGTCAGCGCTTCGATGGCGCGCTGCCAGCGTTCCGCATGATGGCGCGCAGCGCCGACAAGACTATCGAATGAACCGAGCAGGGCGACGCGTACCGGCCATCCGGATTCGGCAAGCTGCCGGGCGACGACGAAGCCGTCTCCCCCGTTGTTGCCCGGCCCGCACAGCACGATGACCGGGCGGGCCGTCCATCGCAGCGTGATCGCTTTCGAGACGGCCGTGCCTGCGCTTTCCATCAGATCGATCGACGGCGTGCCGGCGGCAACGGTCAAACGATCTGCCAGCGTCATCTGCCGAACGTCGAGCAGCGCGGTTCGCCGATTCATCACGACTTTCCCGGTCTCTTCATTGCGCGAAGTCGATCACCACGCGCGACGCGACATTGCCGTGCGTCAAGCGGTCGAATACCGAATTGATGGCCGACAGCGGCTGTCGCTCGATATCCGCCTTGACCTTCCCGTGCGCCGCGAACGCCAGAGCCTCGGCCATATCCTTGCGGGTGCCGACGAACGAACCCCGGATGGTGATGCAGTTGGCCACCACATCGAATAAAGGCGTTGGAAATTCGCCAGGCGGCAAGCCGACCAGCACGCAGGTACCTCGTTTTCGGGTCATGCCCACGCCTTGCGTGAACGCGCTCAGGGAGGGTGCGGTGATCAACACCCCGTGGGCGCCGCCTCCTGTCGATTGCTTCACAGCCATCGCTGGATCAGCCTGACTGGCATTGATCGTGACATCAGCGCCCAGGCGCCTGGCGTGCTCGAGCTTGCGGTTGTCAACATCGACCGCGCACACCTGCAAACCCATGAGCTTCGCGTACTGGATCGCCAGATGGCCGAGGCCACCGATGCCGGTGATCGCGATCCACTCGCCGGGTCGTGCTCCGGTCTCCTTGATTCCCTTGTAGCTGGTGACGCCGGCACAGATGATGGGCGCCGCATCACACGCCGAAAGACCGTCTGGCACATGAGCGACGTAATCGGGATCGGCGAGCATGTATTCGGCGAATCCGCCGTTCTTCGTGTAGCCACCGAACTGCGCCTCCGCACAGACCGTCTCCCAGGCCGACAGGCAGTATTCGCAGTGACCGCAGGCCGAGTAAAGCCACGGCACACCAACCCGGTCCCCTTCCTTGACCGCCGTCACGCCGGCACCGAGCGCGGTGACGATTCCGATGCCCTCATGGCCGGGGATGAAGGGCAGGGCAGGTAGCAACGGCCAGTCGCCGCGTGCGGCGTGGAGGTCGGTATGGCACACCCCACAGGCTTCAGTCCGAACCAGGATCTGGCCGGGACCGGGTGCGGGAATGATCCATTCCTGCAAGGAAAGGGGCTTGCCGAACTGCTCGACGACGGCGACCTGCATTCTGCTTTCCACGATTGCCTCCGCTGGAAAAAATTATCTCTGTCAATTGGGCGGGATCGATGAATACATGCCTAGGCCGGGGCATCGATCGAATCGATGCGAACCAGCTTCTTGTTGACGAACTCCTGGATGCCCATCCGCGACAACTCCCGCCCGTAGCCGGAGTTCTTGATGCCGCCAAACGGCAGGTCGGCCGTGGTCCAGGTCGGGTGATTGATGAAGACCATGCCGGTATCGATGTGCCGAGCCAGGTGCTTGCCACGCGCAAGATCGGCGGTAAAAACACAGCCGCCAAGCCCGAAGTCCGAATCGTTGGCCAGGGCCACGGCTTCTTCCTCGTTTCGTACCGTGAAGACCAGCGCGACAGGCCCGAAAAATTCCTCACGGTAGGCCGAGTTCAGAGACTCGATGTTGCTCAGGATCGTCGGCTGCATGAACGCACCGGGCCGGTCGATGCGCTTGCCGCCCATCACCAGCGTGGCGCCATCGGCCACGGCTCGCTGGACCTGATCGAGCAATTTTTCCAGCGCCGATTCTGTGGACAGGGGACCGAGTGTGGTCGCCGGATCCATCGGGTCGCCCGGCTTGAGTGCCGACAGGGCCTCCTGGAACTGATTGAGGAAAGGCGCCGCGATCTTGTCGATGAGGATGAACCGCTTGGCCGCCACGCAGCACTGGCCGGTGTTGTTCATCTTGGCCCAGACCGCCCATTGGACGGTCTTTTCCAGGTCGGCATCTTCGAGCACGATGAAGGCATCGTTGCCGCCCAGTTCCATGGTCGACTTCTTGAGGTTCTGCCCGGCTCTGGCCGCAACACGCTTCCCAGCCTCGACGCTGCCGGTGAGGGCGACGCCCTTGATGCGGGGATCGTCGATCACGTGATTGACCTGATCGTATGAGATGAGCAGGTTGGTGTAGGCGCCAGCCGGGGCGCCGGCATCACGCCAGAGCTGCTCGAAGGCGATCGCGCACTGCGGCACGCAGCCGGCATGCTTGACCATCACCACGTTTCCCGCCATCAGATTGGGTGCCGCGAAGCGGGCGAGCTGGTAGTAGGGAAAATTCCAGGGTTGGACCCCGAACAGCACACCGAGCGGACTGCTCTGAACCTCGGCCTCGCCGGAGGCCGGAGCCAGCGCTTCAGGGGCCAGGAATTTCGCGGCGTTGCGGGCGTAGTAGTCCAGGATGTCGACGCTCAGCCTCACCTCGGCGCGAGACTGATCGATGAGCTTGCCCATTTCGAGCGTCACCGGCCTCGCCAGTTCGTCGATGCGCGCGTGCATCAACTGGGCCGCTCTGGCGACCACGACGGCGCGTTCAGCAAAGCTCTTCAGGCGCCAGGTCTCGAAGCAGTTCGACGCGGTGGCAATGGCGGCTTCGAGTTCGGTATCGGTAAGTTCCACGAAGGTCTTGAGGACCGTACCGTCATACGGATTGACGCTTTGATAGCTCATGGAATCTCTCCTTGATGGCTTACGACTCGGCGATCAGCGGCGCGAGGATCACTTCTTCAAGGACGGCAGCGTGATCGTCTCGCCGGCAAGCATGAAGACGCCATTGCCTCGATGATGAAGCGTGCGTGGCTGGGGGCAGGCTGGATCGATCCAGGCCTTGACCACTTCCAGCACGAAGAAGTTGTAGCGATTGGTCAGGCGTGTATCGACGACCCTGCACTCGAGGTTTGCATAGCATTCCTCGATGATTGGAGCGGCCACTTGTTCGGCTGGCAAAGATGTCAGGCCAAACGCCGCAAACTTGTCCACGCGCTGGCCCGTGGTGTTGCCGCAGCCGACGACTTGCATCGCCAGTTCAAACGTCGGGATATTGATTGCGCATTGCCGCGTGGCCTTGAGCGCGATGAAGCTGAAGTTGTTCTCGCTGACGACACAGCCCAGCAGCGGCGGCTCGAAATCCATCATCGTGTGCCAGGACATCGGCATGACATCCTGCGAACCCTTGTGTGCAGTTGTCAGCAGCACCACCGGACCGGGCTCCAGAAGACCGTAGACCTTCGATAGCGGAAGCTCGCATTTGCTTGCGGCGATAAGGAGCCTCGACCCGACCGGCTGCTTGCCGTCTCGTCCATCGGCATGACACACCAACGACATGCTCAGTAGTCCATCAGTGCGGTGCGACCGGCGTTGGCACCCTCGGCGGATGCCGGCTGGAGTGCGGGATAGTCGGTGTAGCCTTCGGCACCGCCGCCATAAAGTGTCTCGGGCTTGAACGCTGCGAGCGGCTCTTCGTGCCGCAGACGTTCGACCAGATCCGGGTTGGCGATGAACGGCCTGCCGAAAGCCACCATGTCGGCGGCACCGGTAGCCACGGCTTCCACCGCCATCTCGCGTGTGTAGCCGTTGTTGACGATCCAGGCACCACGCTCGTTGCCGTTCCTATAACGGCCACGTAGCGCGCCATAGTCGAAGGGCGCAATGTCGCGAGCGCCGCCGGTCGCCCCCTCGATGACGTGAATGAAGGCCAGACGCAGCGGCGCGAGTTGTTCGATGAAGGTGTTGAACAGCCCCTGCGCGTCGCTGTCTTGTCCGGCATCGTTTGCCGGCGTCACCGGAGACACGCGGATGCCCGTGCGACCCGAGCCGATCTCACCGACGATCGCAGTCATGACCTCGACAGGCAGACGGGTGCGATGCGCTTGGCTCCCGCCATAAGAGTCAGTACGGTCATTGATGCTGTCGCGGAGGAACTGCTCCAGCAGGTAGCCGTTGGCGCAGTGCACTTCAACGCCGTCGAAACCGGCATCGATGGCATTGCGAGCGGCGTGGGCATAGGTGGTGACCAGGCGCGGCATTTCATCGAGACGCAGCGCCCGAGGCGCGGATGTGTCCTCGAAGCCTTTGGCCGTGAAGGTCTTGCAGTTCGCACGCCGCGCGGTGCTCGATACCGGCGAATGTTCGTTGGGCTGCAAGGACACATGCGAGACACGACCCACGTGCCAGAGTTGCAGCACGATCTTGCCGCCGTCTGCGTGGACCGCAGCGGTGACCCGGCGCCAGCCATCTATCTGCTGCTCGTTGTAGATGCCCGGCGTCCCGAAATACCCCTGACCCTCGTGCGAGATCTGGGTGGCCTCGGCGATGATCAGACCAGCGCTGGCGCGCTGAGCGTAGTAGGTAGCCATCAGCGCGGTCGGCGTTCTGTTGGCATCGGCGCGGTTGCGCGTCAGCGGCGCCATTGCAATGCGATTGGCGGCGGCGATATCGCCGATTCGGATGGGATCGAACAGATCGGTCATGGGTAGGTTCTCTATCGGTTAAGGCGGCCGGTGATCAGGGGCTGACTGCCATCGACGCTAGGCCTCTCGCAATCATCCGTCCGTCTTGCAGCGCAATTTGATAACCATGAACGACGCCATCGAAAGGCTCGTTGCTTGTCAAACGTGATGCGGTGCTTTGCAGACAATCCCAGACTTTGCGCAGGCAGTGATCAGCGCAGTTGCGGGTGGTCAGGGCGGCGAATCCAGTTGTTCACTCGGCGTTTCTGCCGAAGACCTGATTACCCAGGCGGCGTTGCGGGTCATCGGTGGACCGGCATACGCAAGGGGTGATGCGCAACGCGCTGAATCCCGGCGCACGACAAGTCGCCACCTCTCCATGGCTTTCCGTTCAATGTCGCCAACGGGCGTTCTGGAATGGCCTACAGATCGGCAAACATCCAAGGCCGGATGGGCGTCTCGATAGGCGGCATCAAAGCATGGAAACTTCATGGCGATCCTTCCTCCATGGTGTCGTTGACCGATTCCACGGGCGGATTGAGTAAAGCAGCGGCCTCGACAATAGCCACAGCTTTGACACCGGTCGGTACGACGGCGCACGCAAGTTCGATTGTGCTCAGCTGATCAAGCAGTGTGTGTTGACGTACTGACCCTGGCACCAGCCAGGCTCACGATGCCCGTCATGAGCGATGAGAAAAGCACCGTCGATAGCCACCCTGGCGGCGAGCATTCCCGTGCCGGGACTGCTGCGGACCTCTCGGGCCAGACCGAATCACATCTCGCCTGCGAAGCGTATGAACGCCGCTCGAAAGCCAGCGAGCCTGCCTACATCGGCGTGGCAAAAACATTGCTGGCCGATGACAAGGGTTTGCTCGCCGTCGACGAAAGTCCGGGCACCTGCAACCAGCGCTTCGCCGTGTTCGGCATCGCCCAGTCCGAGGCGGCGCGACGGGCGTATCGCGAGCTGATCCTGACCGCACCTGGGCTCGTCGACAGTATTGGCGGCGTCATCCTTCACGACGAGACCCTTCATCAGTCCACGAAGTGGGGGCAAGCCTTCGTCGAGGTGCTCCGCGAGGCGGGCATCGTGACCGGTGTCAAGGTCGATATCGGTGCGAAGGACCTGGCCATGCATCCCGGCGAAAAAATCACCGAAGGACTCGACGGCCTGCGCGAACGCTTGAACACCTATTTCCGAGTCGGTGCGCGTTTCGCCAAGTGGCGGGCCGTCATCACCATCGGTCATGGCTTGCCGAGCCGCGCCAGCATCGAAGCCAATGCCCACGCACTGGGGCGTTATGCCGCGTTGTGCCAGGAAGCGGGACTGGTGCCGGTGGTCGAGCCCGAAGTGTTGATGGAAGGCCATCACTCATTGACGACTTGTCTTGAAGTGACCGAGCAGGTGCTGCTCGCCGTCTTCATCCAACTCGATCACCAGGACGTGCGGCTGGACGGCATGATCCTGAAGCCGAACATGGTGCTCGCTGGCCTTGACTGCCCGCAGCAGCTGTCTGCCGAGGAGATCGCCGACGTCACGGTGGACTGTCTGCGACGCACGGTACCGGCGGCAGTACCCGGCATCGCTTTCCTGTCTGGCGGGCAGCCTGCCAAGCTCGCCTCGCAGCGGCTCAGCACGATGAACCGGCGAAGCCGTTCGCGTCTACCCTGGGCGCTCGGATTCTCGTTTGCCAGGGCGATCCAGCAACCAGCGCTCGAGATCTGGCGCGGTAATGACGCGAACGTTCTGCCAGCTCAACAAGCCTTGCTGCATCGCGCTCGTTGCAATCGTGATGCCTGTCGAGGCACTTACGAGATCGCGAGCGATCAGCAATGAGAGCAGCAGCACTTCTTTTCGTTCGCTCTATGGTCCAGCGAACCGACCCGGCGAGTTACGAACAATATGGTCGATGACTTGATCGATCGTCTGCATGTCGCCGTCGCGCATCAGAAGATGCCGACTTGGTTGATCGCGCCTTCTCTCGGAGAACATCCATGTCACATCGAGTTGCGAACAAGCCGAACGTCGTCGAAGCAGGATCTACAACCTGGATCGTGGTGGCCGATGCAGGGCGCGCCCGCATCCTGTCGCCCGCCGACAATGACAGCGTAATTCTTGATGAGCGCGGCCACCTCGACAACAACGAGGCGCGTCTGGAAGATCACGAAGCCTTGGCCGATCGCAGTGGTCATGTCAGCCAGGGGCCGGGCGGCATCGGACATACCTTCGAGTCACGTATATCTCATGCCGAGCATGTAGCCGAGACCTTCGCCAAGACGTTGTGCTCAAGGCTGGACAAGGCGCGTACCTCGGGCGAGCTGACCAAGATCTACCTGCTTGCCGCACCGCATTTCCTCGGTCTGATGCGCAAAAACCTCGGCAAGGACACCCATCGCCTTGTGGCGGATGAGTTTGCGACCGACCTCACGCAGCACTCGGCAGCCGATATACGCAAGGTCTTGCCCGTTGTGCTGTGAACAAGCCCGCGGTCAGCTGATCAGGCGCTTTAACAGTGAGCAATGGCGTCAGAATCGACAATGCAGATCGGATGGCTTGCAACATCCGTCCACATTGCCAGATCTGATGTGGAGCTTCCTAGGCGTCTGCCATTTCCGACTCATCACGAGCATCTTCCGGCCAGTATCCGGACCGGTTGTAATGGTGGTAGAGACTTCTTTCAAGGCGCCTGGTGAGTTGCACGCTCGAATCGTAGGCCGGGGCATCACGGATGGCCTGTCTGTCCAGATCGATGGACACTGCCTGATCTGTCCAGCTGACGTCGTCGATCCATTCCGGTGCGATCAGAACCTTGTGACCCAACCACCAGTTGCTTGTGTCAACGATCATGTAGCGGAGTACCCAGGTCTTGTCATCGACCAGGAATCCGGAAACGTGTCCGATCCCGCCGTCGTTGGTCTGGATTCGGTAGCCGGACACCGCGTTACAGCTTCTCAGATTGGGATCGTCATTCCGGTGGCGATTCTTTAGAGCGCTGGCGTAGGCGCGGTCCACATCGCGCAGACCAGCAGAGGCTGAGCCATTGATGATGTGACCGGGGAACATTGCGTAGGGATACATTCCACCACCCCACAGCCCTTCTCCATCCCAGTAATAGGGATAGCCGTAATACCCGAGATAGTCCGATTCGTACTGCCGGGAAACAGGTCTGTCGGTATCGACATCCGGGCTGTTGCGGACCTGCTCCATGGTGATCGAGACCGGAAGCGTCTTCTCAAACCATTCGGAATCATGAACCGCAATGGGCGAGATCAACACTTTTCGGCTCGAAAGCCAAGTGCCGGTCTCGACTACGAAGTAGCGAACGACCCAGGCATGGTCATCAAACAGAAAATCCTTGACATGTCCGATTTTTCCGTCGGTAGCGGAAACCATGTAGCCATCGAGGTCTTCCATGCTTCTCAACATGACTGTATCTCCTTGGAGGCGTACAGCGGGACCATCTCTTGACGGTCCGTTGGGTGCATCCAGCCAATGGATAGCGCACCAGATAATCAAGCGGGGCCTTCGCAATGGCCCCTTCAGGTGTTCAATAGGCGACGGTGAGTTTGTCGACGACGTTGTTGACGCCCGGTGTTCCCCATGCCGAAGTTTTTGCGACTTCGCGCTCGGCCCAGGAATTGACGGTTCCGGACAAGGTCACATCGCCGCCGCGGACGTCAACCGAAATCCGATCCGGATGTGCCGTTGCCCTGCGCTTGAGTGCAGCCTCGATATCGGTCTTCACGGCCTTCGAGGTCAGCTTCGGCCTGATGGCAATGTTATTGCTCAAACCGGTGACGCCCATCAGGTAGCGGACCGATGTCGCGGCAGTCACGCGCTGATACTGCCATTCCACTTCACCGGAAAGCGTGACCCAGCCATTCTCGACCATGACCTTGATGCTGTCCTTGGAGAGATACGACGTCCATTGCAATACATTCTCGGCTGAGCGTGCGATGTCGACGTCAGTGCGCTTGCTCGGTCCGGGCAAGGTGACCTCGATCTCCACCGTCAGAGCCATGACGCCCTCGACTCGCTGTGCGGCCGCTTCAGCATGCCATTTATCGGCATAGCTGCCGACATTTCCGGTAAGCGTGACGATTCCGCCCTTGACTTCCACGCCAATGGTGGCGGCGTTCACCGACGGCTCCCAGTTCAACTCGGCGAGTACATCTTTCTGAATCTGAATGTCGGTTTTCATTTCTGTCCTTCCTGATGTTTGAACAAGACAAGACTGTGCGACGCGGACAGTATCGAGTCTGTACGGCATCTCTCTTAGCTACTTATTCGATGCGCGCAACGGTCGTGTCGGTTGCAGGAGTTCCGGCGTGCTCATGGCAAGGGTAACGTTGTAGAGGCGATCTCTATGGTGTGCATCAGCTCCTGCGAAAGTGCGGAGGGTCGCGTGCGCCGCCGAACCGACGGGGCAGTTCGATCCCACTACGAAGCGTGCTATCCGACATTCGCTTCTACGGACGCTAGGAACCTTTCCACGAAACTCTCATCAGGAAGAAGAGCATTTCGAAATCACACCCTGTCGCAATAACCATCTTCGGCGCGCTGTCCAGTGCGGCAACGGTCAATGCACATATTGCCAATGGCATAACCAAGGTCGATCTGCGTGTCACCGAATCCACCGAACTCGCTCTGGGATGAAGCTGCAAGAACACCTAGATGGGCAAGACCATCCATAACGAAGCAGAACAGAAGGTCGGCAAGGTGGAATACTTGATCATCTCGCCCGACAGCGTTTCGTACGCCATCGCCGGCATCGGTCGCCACGACGTCGCGATACCGGTCACGCAGATCTAGGACGAGGCCGGCAGGCTGGTTCGGCACTGGGCGGTGTAGTCGGGATCGCCACCGTCGCCTCCTGGATGCTGTCCGGCGTGATGGCCGTGCCCTATGTGTTCGACCCGGTGATCAATCTACGGTCGTTGCTGTTCTCAGCCGCGATCAGCGTCGTGTTCTGCTACTTCCCGGCACGGCGCGCGGCGCGCATGGATCCGATCGACGCGCTGCGCCATGAGTAGCCAGGTAGTGCTCTCGTCGGACCTATCCTGCACCACGAATCAGCCTCACAGCGAAACCCGCTATGTAGCCAAGAATTGCTCGCCAGAGAAAACTTCATTGATCTCGGCCTGCGCCTTCAGCCAGTCGTTAAGCGGATCCTGATATTGAAAGCCACGATCAGCAGCCCGAAAGTAGGCCGCCTGCTCGATCAGATGATGTCGTTCATCGTCATCCAGGAAGCGCTTCGCCGTCATATGGGTGGGTGCCGGCGCTGTAGTCACATCGACGGCGTTATCCGCTACCTCAAAGCTAGAGGCTTTAAGGGTTTCCTGGACGACCGTCGCATTGAGCGCCGTTGCTCCGAGCTCCTCGGTACCGTACGACTTCGGGTGATGAATTTCGCTCTTCATGATGACCTCGTCGGGGAAGCGCCGGTGCGTGCTACAGAGTGAGGTCACCTTGAACAGCGTCGGCCGAAAGGTCTGTACGTTGCCTCGCACAGGCGAATGAGCGTCGCTCAAATCGACTTTGCGTGCGTTCTCCAACAGACCGCGCGACGCATTTGGCACGACAGTTCCGTCAGCCCGCTTCGAAACCGGCCGAGGTCTTCTCTCCACCAAGAGAGCCGAGCGAGCAATGAACGATCTCCCTACGGCCCACCGCTCGATAGCCCGGCTTCTGCCGAGGGATATTCCGGGTTTTGACTGCCTGATCGAACTCGCGCTGAACCTCAGGTGGTCCTGGAACCATGCGACGGACGACATCTGGCGGCAACTGGACGCCAGTCTCTGGGGCATCACGCAGAACCCTTGGGTGGTCTTGCAGACCGTGTCACGCGAACGCATTGACGCGCTGCTCGCTGAACCCTCGTTCCGCAAAGCGCTCGACGATCTCATCGTGGCGCGGCGACAGTCGATCGAAGCGCCGGCCTGGTTTCAGCAGCATCACCTGCAGAGTGCCTTGCGTTGCGTCGCCTACTTCAGCATGGAGTTCATGCTCAGCGAAGCACTGCCGATCTACTCCGGAGGTCTCGGCAACGTCGCGGGCGACCAGCTCAAGGCGGCGAGCGATCTCGGCGTGCCGGTAATCGGCATCGGCCTGTTATTCCAGCAGGGCTACTTCCGTCAGGTCATCGACGAGGATGGCGTGCAGCAGGCTCTGTATCCCTGCAACGATCCTGGCCAAATGCCGATCACGCCGCTACGTACCCCGAACGGAGAATGGCTGCGCCTGGAGATCGCGCTACCGGGTTACTCGGTATGGTTGCGTGCCTGGGAGGTCCTGGTCGGCCGCGTGAAGCTCTACCTGCTCGACAGCAACGATGCGAGTAATCCGCCGGTCCATCGGGCGATCACTAGCGAGTTGTATGGCGGCGGCCCGGAACTGCGTCTCCAGCAGGAGCTGATTCTCGGAATCGGCGGATGGCGTCTGTTGGAGGCAATGGCCATCGAGCCAGATGTCTGTCACCTGAACGAGGGGCATGCGGCGTTCGCCGTACTGGAAAGGGCGCGCAGTTTCATGACCAGAACCGCCTTGCCTTTCGACGCCGCACTGGCGGCAACGAGGGCTGGCAATCTGTTCACCACGCACACCGCGGTGGCAGCCGGCTTCGATCGCTTTTCGCCTGCGCTGATCAGCCACTACCTGGGGGCTTACGCCACCGGGCAACTCGGAATTCCACTTCACGATCTGCTCGCGCTTGGCCGGGCCAATGCCGACGATGCTGCCGAGCCGTTCAACATGGCCTATCTGGCGATTCGCGGCAGCGGCGCCGTCAATGGCGTCAGTTGTCTGCATGGCGCGGTCAGCCGGCTGCTGTTCGCCCCGTTGTTTCCGCGCTGGCCCGAAAGCGAAGTTCCGATCGGGCACGTGACCAACGGAGTCCACATGCCGACCTGGGACTCCGCCGCCGCCGATCAGCTGTGGACCGACGCATGCGGCAAGCATCGCTGGCACGGCTCGGCCGAAACGCTCGAAGGCGACATTCGCAAAGTTGATGATGGGAAGCTCTGGCAATTGCGGACCGTGGCCCGTGGTCAGCTGATCGACTTCATGCGCACACGATTGTCGCGTCAGCTTGCCGCATCGGGTGCCTCAACGACGGCGGTAGAAACCGCGCGGCATCTGTTCAATCCTCGAGTCCTAACCTTGGGCTTTGCACGCCGATTCGCGACCTACAAGCGTCCGAATCTGCTGTTGCGTGATCCGGCGCGGCTGCTTCGGTTGCTGGCCAATCCCGAATGGCCCGTACAGCTGGTCATCGCCGGCAAGGCGCATCCGGCCGACCACGCCGGGCAGGCGCTGATTCGCCAGTGGATCGAGTTTATTCGCAGCCCGGAGGTTCGGCCGCATATCGTGTTCTTGAGCGACTATGACATGGCACTTGCCGAACATCTGGTGCAGGGCGTGGATGTCTGGCTCAACACGCCGCGGCGGCCCTGGGAGGCGAGCGGCACCAGCGGCATGAAGGTGCTGGTCAATGGCGGCCTCAATCTCTCGGAACTCGACGGCTGGTGGGCCGAAGCCTGGACACCCGGCGTCGGCTGGGCGCTCGGCGATGGACGCGAGCACGCAGACGACGCGGCCAACGATGCCAAAGAAGCTGATGCTCTCTACGAGTTGCTCGAGCGCGAAGTGATTCCGCAGTTCTATGCTCGGAACAAGTCCGATATTCCGGTCGTCTGGACAAGACGCATTCGCGAAAGCATGGCGATGCTCACGCCGCGTTTCTCGGCCAGTCGTGCGGTGCGCGAATACACCGAGTTGCACTATCTGCCGGCCGCAATCGTAGTGCAGGCGCGTATGGCAGGAGGCGGCGAGCTCGGCAAGCAGGTCGCCGAATGGCGTCGAGATCTCGAAGACCATTGGAGCCGCCTGCGATTCGGCCTAGCCAAGGTCGAGCTGCGCAGTGGGGAGCTGGTCTTCGAAGTGCAGGTTCAGCTGGGCGAGACTGATCCCGAATCGGTTCGCCTGGAGGTTTACGCCGAAGCGTTCGCATCAAGCCCACCCGTGCGGCTGCTGATGTCGCGAGATGCGCAATCAACGGGCCTGCTTGGGTCGCATACCTATCGCGCTTCTCTGCCGACGGAACGTCAGCCGTCGGACTTCACTGTGCGAATGCTTCCGTATCGTGCCGGCGTTGCGGTTCCACTGGAAGCCTCCCAGATCACTTGGCAGCGTTGAATCCGCCGACCAGATGGGAGCCTGGGTATGCTCTGATTTGCATCAATGCTCGGACGCGACAATGCGAATAATTGGCTGGCCGATGCGCCGCTGCTGGAATGCATTGCGGAAGACCCAATACCCTGCCACTGCCCCTGGCAGCGAACGAGTATGAATATTGTGCGGCCACGAACAGACAAGATCCGCAGCTACGCTGAGAGTGCGGCCTGTTCAACTGATTCCTCACCGCTTGGTTGAAGCTTAGCCGGGCCCGCAATGATCAGCTGCCGGAACGATGTTTGCTGATCGCGCGTCGTGAAGCGACGTCGCCCTGGCCACCCGCGCGCCGCCCACCTGCCATCTCCGTAGAGCACGCATGAACAAGGCCCAGCAACTTCACAATCTCGGTCAGAGTCTATGGCTGGATAACATCAGCCGCGCGATGCTCGATGACGGCTGCCTCCGGACGATCATCGAACAGTTTTCGGTGACCGGTCTGACGTCGAATCCGACGATCTTCGACCAGGCAATAGGCAGCACCGATGCCTATGACGCTGGCATCCTGGCCAAGACCCGTGCGGGTCTGTCCGGCGAACCGCTGTTCATCGAGCTGGCTCTGGAAGACCTGCGCCGTGCCGCCGATCTGTTCCGGCCTTCGTTCGACGAAACCCGCGGCGTTGACGGCTGGGTGTCGATGGAAATCTCGCCGCTGCTGGCCGAAGACACGGCAGGCAGCATTGCGGCGGCGGCCAGCATTCACACGTTGGCCGATCGGCCAAACCTGTTCGTCAAGATTCCTGGAACACCCGCCGGCATCCCGGCGATCGAGGAAGCGATCTTCAGGGGTATTCCGATCAACGTCACGCTGCTGTTCTCCCGCGAGCACTATCTGGCTGCAGCTGATGCGTACCTGCGCGGCATCGAGCGGCGTCTCGCAGCCGGGCTCGATCTCCGCGTCGCGTCGGTGGCCTCGCTGTTCGTTAGTCGCTGGGATCAGGCGATCGATGCGTCCGCGACTGCCGAACAGCGCAAATGCCTCAACACCGCCAGGGCCAGATTGATCGACCGCGAGGATCGCGACGCCGGTGTTAACCCCAATATCGCAGCAGCCTTGGCAATGGCCGGCAGCCGGGGTGCCGACAGCGATCCGGCCGGCGTGCCGGCAGAGCTTGGCAACCGCCTTGGTATTGCCATGGGCCAGCGTACTTATCGCGCCCACCGCGAGCTGCTTGCCTCGCCGCGCTGGCGGGCACTCGCTTCCGTCGGCGCGCGGCCGCAGCGTCTGCTGTGGGCCAGCACCGGCACCAAGGCCCCGAACGCATCCGATACCCTGTACGTCGAGGCGCTCGCCGCGCCCGACACCATCGATACCCTGCCCGAAAAGACGCTGCGGGCTTTCGCGGACCATGGCGAGCTGCACGGCACGATGGCCGAGGATGGTGGCGACGCCGAAGCCGTGCTGACGCGCTTTATGAGTGCCGGCATCAACGTCGATGCGCTGGCATCGCGATTACAGGTCGAGGGCGCGGCGTCGTTCGTTCATTCCTGGCAACAACTACTCGGACGTATCGCCGACAAGCACGCGACGCTTGCCGGTGTTGCCGTACATCCCGCGTGACCGCAATTGCAGCCCTCCGTGGGCGACCGGAGTGGCAGGCGCTTGTGCGCCACCACCAGGAGATCGGCGAGCGTCACCTGCG
The DNA here is from genome assembly GCF_903885465.1 of uncultured Nevskia sp. Lineage (GTDB taxonomy): Bacteria > Pseudomonadota > Gammaproteobacteria > Nevskiales > Nevskiaceae > Nevskia. The sequence goes on along the minus strand of NZ_CAISIQ010000074.1, from coordinate 6,818 downwards.
GCAATGGTTCGCCGATGACCCATTGCGCGGCGAGCGCTATGCCGCCGAAGCCGCGGGCCTGTATCTGGATTACGCCAAGCAGCGCATCGACGATGTCACCTTGCAGTTGCTGCAGGACCTCGCCAAAGCCTGCGGACTGCACGAGCGCATCGAGGCGATGTTCAGTGGCGAGCGCGTCAATGTCACGGAGCAGCGTGCGGCGCTGCACGTCGCGCTGCGGGCACAACGCGGTGATCGCTTTCTGGTCGACGGATGCGATGTGGTGCCGGCGATTCACACCATGCTTGATCGGATGGCGACGTTCTGCGAACAGGTGCGCGGCGGCACTTGGCTCGGATATTCCGGCAAGCGCATCCGCAACGTCGTCAACATCGGCATCGGTGGCTCGGACCTCGGGCCAATGATGGCCTTCGAAGCGCTGCACGATTACCGCCTCAGCAGTATTGAGTTCCGCTTCGTCGCCAACGTCGACGGCGCGGATTTTTGCGGCGCGGTCGATGGCCTCGATCCGGCCGAAACCCTGTTCGTGGTCTGCTCCAAGACCTTCGCCACGGTCGAAACCCTGAGCAACGCCCGCGCCGCACGTGCCTGGTGCGTGGCGGCGCTCGGCAGCGAACCGGCGGTGGCGAGGCACTTCGTCGCGGTGTCGAGCAACGCGGAACGAGTCCGTGCGTTCGGCATCGACCCGGCCAACACCTTCAGCCTGTGGGACTGGGTCGGCGGGCGCTATTCAATGGATTCGGCGATCGGGCTGTCGACCATGCTGGCCATCGGATCGCAACACTTTCACGATCTGCTGGGAGGCTTTCACGCGATGGACCAGCACTTTCGCGGCACGCCGTTCGAGCAGAACCTGCCCATGCTGATCGGCCTGCTGTCGGTCTGGAACAACAATTTTCTCGGCTGCACGACCCAGGCCGTCCTGCCTTACGCGGCCTGTCTCAAGCGCTTCCCGGCCTACCTGCAGCAACTGTCGATGGAGAGCAACGGCAAGCACGTCAACCTCGACGGCGTGCCGGTGGATTACAACACGTCGCCGATTGTCTGGGGCGAGCCCGGCAGCAACGGCCAGCACTCGGTCTATCAACTCCTTCACCAGGGCACCCAGCTGATTCCTTGTGACTTCATCGGCTTCAGCCGAACCTCGTCGCCGCTCGGCGACCAGCACGATCTGCTGATGGCCAGCCTGTTCGCGCAGAGCGAAGCCTTGGCTTTCGGCAGAACGCCAGCAGCGCTGCAGGCCGAAGGAACGGCCACGGCGCTGATCGCGCACCGGAGCTGTGCCGGCAACCGGCCAAGCAACACGCTACTGGCCGAACAGCTCGATCCTCGAACACTCGGTGCGCTGGTAGCCCTCTACGAGCACAGCGTGTTCGTGCAGGGCGTGATCTGGAACATCGACTCCTTCGATCAGTGGGGCGTGGAACTGGGCAAGGTATTGGCGACGCGGACTGCCGCCGAGATCGCCAGCGACAGCGAGCCTCAGCTGAGGCATGACAGCTCGACCAACACGCTGATCCGCCGCTATCGACATCTGCGCAGCTCATGACAACGACTCTAGAGTCCACGCCATGAATACCGAAACCGCGCTGAAACCTGTGCTTGACCTGGTTTGCGGCATGATCGTGAATCCTGAAACGGCCGTGCATACCGAACGGGGAGGGGAGACGTTCTACTTCTGCGGCCAGCATTGCCTCGACAAGTTCCTGGCGTCGCCCCAGGTCGGAGAGGCGTCTGCTGTTCCGAACCCGCCGAAAGCCGCTTCCAACGCAACGATCTACACCTGCCCGATGCATCCGGACGTCGAGCAAGACCATCCAGGTGCCTGTCCGAAGTGCGGCATGGCCCTGGAACCGAAGGCGGGAAGCATGGCGCCTGCAGCCGAGGACAACGCCGAACTGCGCGACATGAGCCTGCGCTTCTGGATCGGCGCCGCATTGACCTCGCCGGTATTCATCATGGCGATGGCGCATCTGGTTCCGGCGCTAGGCCATGACACTTGGGTCGATGGCGACGCATCGCGCTGGATCCAGTTCGGCCTCGCCACGCCGGTGGTGGCGTGGGCAGGCTGGCCGTTCTTCGTGCGCGGCTGGCGTTCGCTGCTGACGCGCCAATTCAACATGTTCACCTTGATCGCGATCGGCGTCGGCACGGCCTATCTGTTCAGCGCAGTTGCCATGCTGGCGCCGGGCTGGTTTCCAGCCCGCGGACATCATTCCGGGCGGGTCGCGATCTACTTCGAGACGGCGGCCGTGGTGGTGGTCCTGGTCCTGCTCGGCCAGATGCTGGAACTGCGTGCGCGCAGCCGCACCGGTAGCGCCATCAAGGCCCTGCTCGATCTGGCGCCGCCCGTAGCGCGCAGGGTCGAGGCCGGTGGCGATCGCGAAATTCCCCTGGATCAGGTCAAGGTGGGTGATCTGCTGAGAGTCGTGCCGGGCGACAAGGTGCCCGTGGACGGCGTGGTGACCGAAGGCCATTCCAGCGTTGAAGAATCGATGGTCTCCGGCGAGCCGCTGCCGGTGGAGAAGGCGGTGCACGACAAGCTCACCGGAGGCACGGTCAACGGCCCAGGCAGTTTCGTGATGCGGGCCGAGCGGGTCGGCAGCGACAGCATGCTCGGCCAGATCGTCAGCATGGTGGCCGAGGCGCAACGCAGCCGCGCGCCGATTCAGAGCCTGGCAGACCAGGTGGCCTCGATCTTCGTGCCCGCCGTGCTGGCGATCTCGGTGCTGACCTTCGTGACCTGGATGTGGATCGGGCCGGAGCCGAAGCTGGCGAACGCCATCATCAATGCGGTGGCGGTGCTGATCATCGCCTGCCCCTGTGCACTGGGGCTGGCGATTCCGATGTCGATCATGGTCGGCGTTGGCCGTGGTGCGCAGATCGGGGTCCTGATCAAGAACGCCGAGGCGCTGGAGCGGCTGGAGAAGGTCACGGTCCTGGTCGTCGACAAGACCGGCACGCTCACCGAAGGCAAGCCCCGGCTGATCGATGTGCTGCCCGCCGAGGGCTTTGACCAACAGCGTCTTCTGCGACTCGCCGCAGCACTGGAGCAGGGCAGCGAACACCCGCTCGCAGCAGCCATCGTCAGCGGAGCGAACGAGCGCAAGCTTGAACTTCATCCCGTCACCGATTTCCGCTCGGTGACTGGCGGCGGCGTCGTCGGCCGAGTGGGCGACAGCCTTGTCATAGTCGGCAAACCGGCCTTCCTGCGCGATGAAAAGGTCGCCGGACTGGAGCCGCTGGAAGCACAGGCCGAGGGCTTGCAGGACGCCGGCAAGACGGCGATGTTCGTCGCCGTCGACGGCAAGCCCGCCGGAATCGTGGCGGTTGCCGATCCGATCAAGGCCAGCAGCATGGAAGCCATCCAGTCGCTACAGGCGCTGGGCCTGAAGCTGGTGATGCTCACCGGCGACAATAGCCGCACCGCGGCCGCGGTGGCGAAGTCACTGGGTCTGGATGCGGTGGAAGCCGAGGTCGAACCGGCCGGCAAGGTTGCTCACGTCAAGAAGCTCCGCGCGCAAGGGCAGCGCGTGGCCATGGCCGGCGACGGCATCAACGATGCTCCGGAACTCAGTGAAGCCGATGTCGGAATCGCCATGGGCACCGGCACCGATGTGGCGATGCAGAGTGCCGGCATTACTCTGGTGAAAGGCGATCTGCGCGGCATCGCGCAGGCGATTCGCCTCAGCCGCGCGACGATGTGGAACATCCGCGAGAACCTGATCTTCGCCTTCCTCTACAACGCGATCGGCATTCCGGTGGCCGCGGGGCTGCTGTATCCGTTCTTCGGCTTGCTGCTGAGCCCGATCATTGCCGGCGCCGCGATGAGCCTGAGTTCGGTCTCGGTGATCGGCAATGCGCTGCGATTGCGGACCACGAAACTTTAGCGCCATGCGTCTTCGACGGGCGCGGTCCTCGCTATGATTGCGCGCAATAGCCGACGGAGGTCTCCATGCGCCACGCTCCTGCTGTCCTCATGCTCACGCTCTGCATAACCGCCACGCTGAGTGGCGTGGCCAACGCGGCAACGAATCCACCGCCGATCAAGCCTGGACTTTGGGAAGTTCGTAGCGAGCGCGAGATCGATGGCCAGAAGGCACCTGACCCGATGACCAAGTTCAAGGAATTGCCGCCCGAAGCCAGAGCGCGGATGGAGGCCGTGATGAAAGAGCGTGGCATCGACATGAGTGCCGCGAGTGGCGGCGCCGTCAAGCTCTGCCTCGACAAGGCTTCGCTGGACGCAGGCCAATGGCAGCAGGCGGATGGCAAGTGTCAGACCACCTATACAACGCAGGACAGCGTTCATTGGCAGTGGCACTCCACGTGCGCCGATTCGGCGACCGAAATCGACGGTGAAGCTCGCTTCATTGATTCAGAGCATTACACCGTGAACGCCACGATGAAGACTGCTCGCAAGGGGGCCGCACGCACCATGCAGGTGAAGACGGACTCTCGCTGGCAAGGCGCAGACTGCGGCAGTGTTGTGCCGATCAACAAGTTGCAGACACCGGTTACCGTGCCGGCTGGCAGATAGCCGGCGCATGGGCAGCTGTCAGTAAGCGACGGAGCGATCTTCGATCCGCTCGAGCTTCAAGCGCTGGCTTGCGCCACATCGTCAATGATTCTCCCGTTGAAGTCTCGAACTGCTGGGCAGCGGATTGCAGATGCGGAAGGCCGAACAGGGCCTGCAGAAGGCTTGGGTTGAAAGCCGCCAATACTCTTTCCCCTCCTTGCTAATCAATTGAGATTCGGCAGCGCAACGCAGCCGAGATACTGAGGCGGTCCTCCAGTACGTTCTTGGCCTGCTTCGGGTTGCAGACCTCGAACTGTGCAGAAGCGAACCAATCAACAGTCGATAGTTGCATGCGGGCGCTAACGCACCGACGAATCCGCCGCAGCGCTCCACGCTGGCAGCTGTAGTCGAATGCAGCGGAGCGCCAAATGAATCACCTGTACTGGAACGACTGGTATGCGGGCTGGGGATGGTTTCTCTGGTTCGGCGTCTGGTTTCTGCTGATCTCGAGCGTCGGTCACTGGGGTTATAGCTACCGCTCCAGCCGCCGTTACCTTGCCGAGCCGCGCAAGGAAGCACTGGACATCCTCAACGAGCGTTATGCGCGCGGCGAGATCACGCGCGAGGATCACAGTCGGATGAAGCTGGACATTGCAGCCAAGTAAGGCAGTAGGCATCAGACAAGGAGATCTGCTGATGACTCGAACGCTGGACGCCGATCTGCTTCACAGGATGGATGCCTACTGGCGCGCAGCGAACTACTGCTCGGTCGGCCAGATCTACCTGTTCGACAACCCACTGCTGAAACGGCCGCTGGCGCTCACCGATATCAAGCACATGTTGCTCGGTCATTGGGGCACCACGCCCGGCCAGAACTTCATCTACGTACATCTGAACCGGGTCATCCAGCAGCACGACCTCGACATGATTTACATCTGCGGGCCCGGGCATGGCGGTCCGGCCGTGGTGGCCAACACCTATCTGGAAGGCACTTACAGCGAGATCTATCCACACATCACCCAGGATGAAGCCGGGCTGCAGAAGCTGTTTCTCCAGTTCTCGTTTCCTGGCGGCATTCCGAGTCACGCTTCACCCGAGTGCCCGGGTTCGATCCACGAAGGCGGTGAGCTCGGCTACTCGCTGAGCCATGCCTTCGGCGCCGTGTTCGACAATCCTGGCCTGGTCGTGGCCTGTGTCATTGGTGATGGCGAAGCGGAAACTGGTCCGCTGGCTACGGCTTGGCATTCGAACAAGTTTCTCGATGCAGCCACTGACGGCGCGGTGCTGCCGATCCTGCATCTCAACGGTTACAAGATTGCCAATCCGACCGTACTGGCGCGCATCACCCACGAAGAACTGCAGAAATTGCTGGAAGGCTATGGCTGGACGCCGCTGTTCGTGGAGGGATCCGATCCCGCCCTGATGCACGAGGCGATGGCGACCGCCCTTGATGATGCTGTCACGCAGATCAAGGCCATCCAGCAGACGGCACGCGTCGACGGCGATCACCTGCGGCCGCGCTGGCCGATGATCGTGCTCAGATCGCCTAAAGGCTGGACGGGCCCCGAGCTGGTCGATGGTCAGCAGATTGAGGGGACCTTCCGTGCGCATCAAGTGCCGATCTCGGATCCGAGCACTCATCCGGGACATCTCAAGCTGCTGGAAGACTGGCTGCGGAGCTATCGGCCGGAAGAACTGTTCGATGGCCAGGGTCGCCTCAAGCGCGAACTCGCTGACCTCGCCCCGCAGGGCGAGCGGCGCATGGGCGCCAATCTTCACGCCAATGGCGGGCTGTTGCTGCGCGATCTTGCGATGCCGGATTTCCGTGACTACGCGGCTGAGGTGTCGGTGCGCGGCGTACACGGCATCGGCGACACGCGCGTGCTGGGGCCATTCCTGCGTGACCTCGCCAAGGGTAACGATTACGAGCGGAACTTCCGGGTCTTCGGCCCTGACGAGACCGCCTCCAATGGCTTGGCAGCCTTGTTCGAGGTGACCCGGCGCCAGTGGGATGCCGCGACCGAGCCGAATGACGAGTTTCTCGCGACTAGTGGTGGAGTACTGGACTCGATGCTCAGCGAGCACCAGTGCCAGGGCTGGCTGGAAGGCTATCTGCTGACCGGGCGACATGGCCTGTTCAACTGCTACGAAGCTTTCATCCACATCGTCGATTCGATGTTCAACCAGCATGCCAAATGGCTCAAGGTCGCTTCTCAGTTGCCATGGCGAAAACCTATTGCCTCGCTCAACTACCTGTTGGCCTCGCATGTCTGGCGCCAGGATCACAACGGCTTCTCGCATC